>JABWBV010000440.1 GCA_013359445.1 Anaerolineales bacterium
GCATCCAGCAGCTCCAGCGCGGCGCAGATGCCGGCCAGGCCGCCGCCGATGACGACGACGTCGCTCTTGTAGGTTCGCATGCTTTCTCCTCCGTTCCGGGAAGGGTTCCCGGTGCGTGCGCGGTTTCGATCTTATCTTGCGTCGCTGCGCGCCCGCGAAACGAAAGCATAGCGCAACCCGGTGGGCGTGAGTCGTTCCGCAACGACACGCCAAGTCCTTGCTGCGCAAGGGTTCGTCTCGAAGAATCGAATTCGCGTCGGCAGGGGACGACAGAATTCATTGCAGCTGCCGCCGGGTCAACACCGGCCCGGCGCCCCATCCATTTGATCCTAGGGAAGAAATGCGCCCTGGCATGGCGATTGCGTTGAGCACCGCGGGCGCCGACGGCGTTACGCGGCCCCGCAGTACCGCGAGTCATTTCAAACAAGGAGTCACTATGCTCGACAAGATGCAGCTCTTCGGCAAACACAACGACCCCCAGCCCCAGCAGCGACCCGGCGCCCCGATCGCCCGCAAACCCGGCGAGCCGGTCATCTCGCCGCCCCGGCCCGAGCCCGTACCCGCAGCGACGGCCGCCAAGGCGGAAGCCAAGCCCGACACCCTGCAGGGCAGCCGCCTCATCGTCGGCCCCGACATCAAGCTGAAGGGCGCCGAGATCAGCGATTGCGGCACGCTCGTCGTCGAAGGGCGGGTCGAGGCGGTGCTCGACAGCCAGGCCATCCAGATCGCCGAGCAGGGCGCCTTCTCCGGGCGCGTCGTCATCGACGTGGCGGAGATCCACGGCCGTTTCGAAGGCGACCTGCTCGCGCGCAAGAAACTGGTGGTGCATTCGACCGGGCAGGTCACCGGCAAGATCCGCTACGGCAAGATCGTCATCGAGGAGGGCGGCGAAGTCTCCGGCGACGTGCGCTCGCTGGCCTCCGAGCAGGCCGCCCCGGCCGTCCGCCCCCGATGAAGCCAAGCGGGCCGAGCTGGTCGGGCTGGATGCCGCTGTCTCCCGGCCCCGCGCCGCCTAGCAGAAATAAACCCACCCTCCTCCTGATTGGGGCGCCGCAAGGGCGCCCGTTTTTTTCGTCCGCAGGCTGGCATAATGGGGCACCATGCCAGACAGGAAATTTGGCTTCGAGACGCTCTGCCTGCACGCGGGCAGCCAGCCCGATGCTGCCACCGGCGCGCGGGCGGTGCCCATCTACCAGACGACCTCTTTCGTCGCGATATTCCAATCCCAGATGCCTAATTGGGCGGCCTCTAAAGCCTGCTGGAGGCGTTCCGTAATCCGTTTAAATTCAGCCTGCTGAACCGTCTCGTGTTGGGTACGCTGATAAAGCGAAAACAAACTCAAGGGTAAAGCGATCAAATTTGCCGAGAGAAGCAAAACCACGCTTGAAAAAGCAGGGAAAAAGGCGGGCACCATGACGGGCAACAACGCAATTTCCAAAATTTGGAGCAAGCCAAAAAGAAAAAGCCCGCGCGCGGGGAGCAAGAAACTCGCTGAAATTAACCCCATCAACGAATATGCGACCAAACGATCCCCCGAGACCCCCGTCAACGCCGAAAGCAACAGCATCAGCGGGAACATGACCAACACCAGGGTGGTGGATAATGAGTGGAACCCGTACCGGTTTACCCCATAACTGACGATCAAAAAAGCAAACCCATACCAGTGAACTTCATAACTCGGCACGGTCATCCCAAAAAAGAGATTCACCCCGGCCAAAGAAAAAAACATCAGCAATAAAAATGCCGCCACATGGCGGGCTTGGGCACGTCTGGAAACCACTGTGAGCCTGGCGGAGGGGCTTGTCAGCCAGTCCCAAATTTTTCGACCTGCGTGCTTTGGCAGAAATTGCCGAGCAAAAAAAGAATTGAATTGCCGAGCAAAAAAAGAATTGTGCATAATTCATCCTGAGAGGGCATAATGAAGCGAATACAGAAATCAAACCATCCACATGCCCAACCACCTGACCTACGCGAGAAAAAAAGGGGGCGACTGGAAATCCTGAGAAAGAAGGCGAAATGTTGAGAGGGGTGCGGGATGTAAGGTAACCTCTCAAAATACGGGGGCGCCAGAAAAGTTCAAACCACGCAACCCTGAGACGTAATGCTTATATTATCCCAAAGAAAACCTGATTATTCAAACCAGGAAAGTAGCGGTCTATGAGAATCAGTGGGGATGATTCCGATTTTTTTAGGTGCCCCGTGCTGGTTTGTCGCTAAAATGCCGTGCGCCCCACCATTTTGGTGGGGCGCACAAACTTTCAGGGTTCCTGTATCACGCCTGGCCGAGCATTTCTGGCCTTCCCGTTTCTGGCGGGAAAGTGCCGTTTTTTTGACGGGCGTGCCCCTGTTCGTATCGGCTTATACATAAACGTATAGCCCCAGCCGTTTTTTGCCCTGCGCGCATCCCTCAAAAGGGGCACTGCGAATGCCCCGGCCCATCTCTTTGTCGGATGTACTCAGGCCTGGAGAGGAAACGCTCCAAAAGCCTTTACCGCCATTGGGTGAGAAATTCTGCGAATTTGACTTTGAGATCATAAAAACGGTCGGTGGGAAGGCGATACTGTTCGAGGTAGGAGCGGGCCGCATCGCGCCCGGCCTCAAACAATTCCATGTACTTCGCGTCTTCTTCTGCCGGGCGAATGTGAAAATCGGTCACACTCACACAACAATCGTTGATATTGATGGTTCGCATTTGATTGACCAGGCTGTTTTCAAAGGCCACATCTTGCGCCATGCCCAGTGTTTCGATCAGGTTTTGCATGTAGGTGAGGAGGTTGGTAATGGGTTTGCTGATAGGGGGGCAATCTGGTGGGCTAAAGATTCGACAGCCGAGCGTTTCCCAGTTGATGCCGTGGAGATAGTGTCGGTTGCCGGTGGCGAATTTGGGGCTGTCAAATAAGTCCAGGGGGAAATTGGCGACCAACCCTCCGTCGGCATAATAATCGCCCTGTCCAAACGAGGTACCGTCAAACTGGAGGGCTTCAAAAAACAACGGTAAGGTGGTGGACATGAGTACGGCATCGGCCACGGCGACCGCGGGGGTCTCGTCGGCGCAGAAGAAGGTGACACGGTGGGTGGAGAGATTCGCGGCGGGGATGTACAAATCGCGGAAGCCCCTTTCCCGAAATTCCTGAAAAGTGGCCCGCCCGTTTCCCTGGCAGTATTGGGCAATGGTTTCCATCAGCCAGGCGTAGGCGTAGTCGTGGGTGTACCATCCGTAGTTGCGGTAAAGACGGGTGAGGGTGTCCATCCGTTGCATCAATTGGGTGATTTGCTCTTCGGGGAGTGGGGGGCGGCGTGCCCATTCGGGGAGGGAGGCTGTTTTGAGGCCGGGGATTTTTGTGTAATCAACCGCGCGTAGGATTTTGACGGTTTCCTGGGCACTCAGGCGAAAACTGAGCAACATGGCAAGGACGGCTCCGGCAGAGGTGCCTGCCACCCGTTCGATTTGGGGGAGGATTTGTTGCGCCTCTAAAATCTCTAACGTCCCGTGGTAGGCGAAGGTTTTGATCCCGCCCCCCTGAAAGACAAGGTTTTTATGGGGAAATTTAAGCGCCATGAAGGTTTCCTAGGGTGAAGTAAAACGTGGCGCCCTGGTTGACTGCCGCTTCCGCCCAAATCCGCCCGCCGTGCCGGTGGATGATGCGATGGACGTTGGCAAGACCAACCCCAGTGCCTTCAAACTCCTCTTGCCGGTGCAGGCGTTGAAAGACGCCAAACAATTTATCGGCGTAGCGCATGTCAAACCCGACGCCGTTGTCCCGCACAAAGTAAACGATTTCTTCGTCGAGGTTGATCCAGCTCACTTCAATTTTTGCGACCGGGCGCGGGCGCGAGTATTTGAGGGCGTTGCTCAACAAATTGGTATACACCTGCCGGAGCAGGGCGGGGTCAGCCTCGCACATGGGGAGCGTGGGGGCAATCGAAAGTTCCACCTGGCGGGCGATGAGTTCGGGATGCAGGTCTTCTAAAATTTGGGCGAGAATTTCTGTCGGGGCTACGTGATGTTTTTGGAGGGGTTGGCGCCCCAGGCGGGAGAAGGTGAGTAAATCTTCGATGAGCTGGGACATACGTCTGCTGTTTTCTACGACCCGGATGAGGTAGTGCTGACCTTCTTCATCCAGGGAGGCGCTTTTTTGTTCCAGCAATACTGTCACAAACCCCTCCACTGCGCGCAAGGGCGTGCGTAAATCGTGGGAGACGGAATAGGCGAAGGATTCTAGTTCGCGGTTGACTTCTTCGAGTTGGGTGGTGCGGTCTAACACTCGTTGTTCCAGCACGGCGTTGAGTTGGCGGATTTCTTCTTCGACCCGGCGACGTTCCACGGCCTCGTTTTGAGCCTGGGCCAGATGATTGACGTTGGCAATCGCAAGCCCTACCGTGTTGCCAATGGCGATTAACGTCTCGCGTTGGGACGCGTTCAAGGGATAGGGTTCTCGAAAAATCAGATTGATCACGCCCAGCACATCTTGCTGGAAAAGCAAAGGAATGGAGATGACGCTGTGCAACCCCTGTCGGAGCAAACCCTCTTTCACAAGGGGGAAAACCCGCCCATCGTGGGCGAGGTCTTCGCTTGTGATGATGGTTTGTTGTTGGATCGCCACCCCACTCAAACTACCTTCGACGGGAAGCGTTTGCCCCGCCTCCACAGTAAGGGGGTCAAAGCCAAAGGACGCAAGCAATTTGAGCCTTTGGGCCCCGGCATCCAGCAGGTAGAAGGCGATCAGGGGAGATTGGCTATAGGTTTGCAATGCATACACTGCGCGTTCGGCAATTTGTTGTGCACTGCGGGAAAGGTGCAACTGGAACGCAAGCTCGTTGACAATTTGCAAAGAGGCGTTCCGCTCTTTCAGTTCGTTGGCGGTGGTACGCAGATTTTCTTCATGTTGTTTGATGGGCGTGAGGTCGGTGATCACGGAAATGGCTCCGGCATATGCGCCGTTTTTCCACCGGGGGGCACCGGTAATCAGCACGGGGGTCACCTGGGTGTTTTTCCCCTGCAATACGCTTTCATAGGTGGTGACTTTGCCTTGTTTCCGTTCCGCGCGCGCTTGCAACAGTTCGCTATGGGCGGTGGTAGCGGTAAAGTCTACCGGGCGTTTCCCGATGATCTCTTCTGCGGTGTAGCCGGTCATGCTTAAAAAAGCCGGATTGACCAAAATCAAACGGTCTGCCTCATCAATGACAGTTAAGCCCTGGCCCATGGTTTCAATAATTTGGAGGATAAAATCGCGTTCGTCTTGTAACTCTTTGTCAAGAAGTTTCCGTTCGGTAATATCAATAAAGACGACAAACGTTTCGAGCAGTTTGCCCTGTTCGTCCAGGCTCGGCACCCCCGTCGCCAAAATCGTCCGAAGTTCCCCACCAGGCCGTAAAATCTCGGTTTCGTAGGTGGTAATTTTTCCGGCGCGCCGTTGGAGATTTTCCTGTTTGACGAGGGCAAACCCCGACGGGGGCAGAATTTCATCTTCGCTTTTGCCAACCAACAGCCCGGGCGGCCATCCTAAAATGGAGTGCGCCGCCGGGTTGGCGTAGGTATAGACCCACTGATGATCCTGCACGCAGACCCCTTCGCCCAAATTTTCCAAAACAGTCCGCAACCGCGTTTCACTGGCCCGCAACGCCTCTTCCACCCGCATCCGTTCGGCCAATTCCTGGTGCGCGTGGGCCATCGAATCCCGGATGATGCCGAGCGCCAGGTTCAGCAACACAGCCGTTACGAGAATGTACATCGACTGGGCAAAGAAAAACGCGAGGGGGGTGGGGGGCGGGGATGCTTCGGGGAACAGACCGCTGACCGCTACCTTCACAATCAACAAACTGGTAAGAATGCTGATCCCTGCCCAAAAGATTGTTGCCCGCTGACCCAAGAGTAACCCGGCACACACCACCACGATCACGTACCCCATGTAAGCGGGATTGTTATAACCGCGCCCATACCCCATCGCCACCGTGAACATCACCCACATAAAAAAAACCAGCGCATGGCCGGTAAAACGAATATACCCGCGCCGCATGACAAGCCACAAAATGAGGACCGCGATCAAAAAAGGCACAATGATCGTGAGACGTTGTTGCCAGAGCGTGGCCTCTAGCGGAGCAAAAACCAAATACAAAAACGCGATGGTGAACAAAGCTATCAAAATCGTGTTCAGCAAACGCGCTCTGTTGGTTTTATTTTCATCCTCTTCAAAAACAGGCGGGGACAGCCAGGACGGGAGAAATGAGTACATGAGCTTACTCCAGGAATATTTTCATCACAAACCTCCCAAGACTCTATTATCCCATAGAAAAAAAGCAAACAGAAAAGCCCGCAGATTTCTCCGCGGGCTTTTTTACATCAAAATACGCAAACCGCAATCCGTTCCCTACCCCACCATCTCCCGGATCGCCTTGTGCAAAATGCCGCCGTGCCGATAAATTTGCACCTCAACCGGCGTATCCAGCCGCACCGTCACGGGGAACGTCACCTGCGTGCCGTCCGCTTTGGTCGCCGTGACCTCCACATCCTGACCGGGTTGCAGATCATCGGTCAGCGGAATATCGTACACTTCCGAGCCATCCAACCCCAGCGAGGCCGCGTTTTGCCCGTTTTGGAACACCAACGGCAGAACACCCATCCCCACCAGATTGGAGCGGTGAATCCGTTCAAACGACTCCACAATCGCCGCCTTCACCCCCAACAGAAACGTACCTTTCGCCGCCCAGTCCCGGCTCGATCCGGTTCCATATTCCTTGCCCGCCAACACCACCAGCGGCGTCCCTTCGGCCTGATACTGCATCGAAGCCTCATACACAAACGTCTCCACGCCTTCGGGGAATTTGATCGTGTACGACCCTTCTTTGCCACCGACCAGTTGATTCTTGATGCGGATATTGCCAAACGTCCCCCGCGTCATCACCCGGTCGTTGCCGCGCCGCGCCCCAAACGAGTTGAAATCCCGGGGGGTGACACCGTTCGCGATCAGGAATTTGCCCGCCGGGAAGTTCGCCGGAATGGCCCCCGCGGGGGAAATGTGATCGGTCGTCACGTTGTCCCCCAACTTGAGCAGAACCCGCGCCCCCCGAATGGCCGAGATCGGCTTCACGGTCAGCGTCAAATTCTCAAAATAGGGCGGCTCCTGAATGTAAGTGGAGTCAGCCGCCCAGTTGTACAGTTCTTTGCTATCGCCCGCCGGAATCGCGTTCCACGCGGGGTTGCCATCGAACACGTTGCCATACTTCTCGATAAACATTTCCGGGCGCACCGATTCGGCGATGGCGGCGCGGATTTCTTCCGGCGCGGGCCAGATGTCCCGGAGATACACCGGTTCGCCATCTTTCCCGACCCCGAGGGGTTCCGTATCCAGATTGATGTCCACCGTCCCCGCCAGGGCAAACGCGACCACGAGGGGCGGCGAAGCCAAATAGTTCGCCAGCGAATACGGATGCACGCGCCCCTCAAAGTTCCGGTTCCCCGACAGCACCGCCGCCGAGACGAGGTCTGCCCCCTGAACGGCCTGCACCACCTCCGCGGGTAACGGCCCGGAGTTGCCGATACAGGTCGTACACCCGTACCCGACGACGTTAAAACCGAGTTCCGCGAGCGGTTCCACCAGTCCAGCGTGTTGCAAATATTCCGTCACCACCTGCGAACCGGGGGCGAGACTGGTTTTGACATAGGGCTTGACCTTCAACCCTTTTTCCACCGCCTTTTTTGCCACCAACCCCGCGCCGAGCATAACGGACGGGTTGGACGTATTCGTACATGAGGTGATCGCGGCGATGATGACCGCGCCGTGTTTCATCTCGACGCTGGAACCGTTGGTCCCCAACTTGGCGGACTTGTTCAGCGCGTCGGCGGAGAGTTCAAACCCGCGTTGGGCTTTGGGCGTGACGAGCGCGTCCTGAAATTTTTCGCGCATCTGGCTGAGGGGGACGCGGATGTGCGGGAGTTTTGGCCCCGCGAGGGACGGGACGACGGTGCTCATATCCAGTTCGAGGACGTCGGTGAAGATCGGGTCGGGGGTGTCGGCGGTGGGGAAATGACCCTGGGCTTTGCAGTACGCTTCCACGAGGGCGACTTC
>JABWBV010000441.1 GCA_013359445.1 Anaerolineales bacterium
GTCATCATGGATGTTGTCACCCCCGAACACGCACGAATTGCCGAAGATGCTGGCGCTGTGGCCGTTATGGCCCTCGAACGCGTTCCGGCGGATATCCGCGCCCATGGGGGGGTTGCCCGCATGAGTGATCCTGGCATGATCAAAGAAATCATGGAATCTGTCTCTATCCCGGTTATGGCCAAAGCCCGCATCGGGCACTTTGTCGAAGCACAAATTCTCGAATCCATCGGCGTCGATTATGTAGACGAATCCGAAGTACTCACCCCTGCCGACGAAGAACACCACATCTACAAACACGCTTTCAAAATCCCCTTCGTTTGCGGATGCCGCAATTTAGGCGAAGCCCTCCGCCGCATTGGCGAAGGGGCCGCCATGATCCGCACCAAAGGCGAAGCGGGCACAGGCGATGTGGTCGAAGCCGTCCGCCATGCACGCACTGTTCTGGGCGATATTCGCCGCCTGCAAACCCTCCCCGATGAGGAACTCATGGCCTTCGCAAAAAATCTCGGTGCCCCCTACGAACTGGTTGTAGAAACCAAACGGCTGGGCCGTCTCCCCGTGGTCAATTTTGCCGCAGGCGGAATCGCAACCCCCGCCGACGCCGCCTTGATGATGCAAATCGGTGTAGATGGTGTCTTTGTTGGCTCTGGCATCTTTAAATCAGGAGACCCCGCCCGCCGCGCCGCCGCAATCGTCAAAGCGGTCACCCACTACAACAACCCCGAAATCCTCGCCGAAGTCAGTTGTAACCTGGGTGAACCCATGGTAGGCCGCCAGATCACTTCCATCCCTGAGCCGGAACTAATCGCCCAGCGCGGCTGGTAGCATGAGCAAAACCATCGGCGTCCTCGCTCTGCAAGGGGCGTTTGCAGAGCACCTCCACGTATTAAGTCGCTTAGGCATTAACGGACAAGAAGTACGCTTGCCGGAACAATTGGCCCAAGTAGATGGTCTCATCATCCCTGGCGGCGAATCCACCACCATCGGCAAATTAGCCGTGGCCTACGGCTTAATGACCCCCCTCCGCCAGTTTGCCCAACACAAACCTGTTTGGGGTACCTGCGCCGGCGCAATCTTCCTCTCCAAAGATGCCCGTCGCGAGCAACCCCTGCTCGGTGTGATGGACATTACCGTCGAACGGAACGCGTTCGGGCGGCAGGTCGCAAGCTTTGAAACAGACCTCTACATCCCGGCTTTGTCCATCATTAACGCGCAAAACCCACCCTACCACGCCGTCTTCATCCGCGCCCCCCTCATTGAGGCCGTACATGGCACCGCCCACAGCCTGGCCACCCTCCCCGATGGACGCCTCGTTGCGGCCCAACAAGGGCATTTGTTAGCCACCTCCTTCCACCCAGAACTTACACAAGATGATCGCTTCCATCGGTATTTTCTCCACTTGATTGGATAAACCCCAAAACGCCATTTCCACGCCCCCCACTTCCATGATCCGTCCCTTCGACTGGCGTGATTTTCCCACGCTCCACCGTCAGCGGGATCGTGGCCTCTGTCTGGACACGTCCCTGGAACTAACGCGCTCCATGACCCTGGTCCCCGTCGGGGCACTGCTTTCCTACGTGGCCCCCGCCACCGGCATTTACACCTTCGTCGCCACCGAAAACGGAATGCGGTGGGGTTTGTTGCGCTCAAAGGCGACCCAATACGGCGCAATCTATCCTCGCGCGCTCCATCGCCTGTTTGCCCTGGACTACCCCATTTGGGCGGCGATGCACGTGGGCGCGTACGCCGAAATGGACGCCTTGAAATTATTGAATTACAAAGCCGCCGTTGCCAAGTACGAACCGCGCCAGTCCCTCGAAACCGCCCAACAAGCCACCGAAATCGAAGGCGCAATTGGCCGTTTGCGCGGCGAGATGAACCGGGCGGGCGCGGCTTTGCACACCCTACGCTTTTACGTAATGGTGGGGGGACTGGACGACAAAGACCTGCACACCCGGCTGGAAGTGGCGCGCGGCGCGCTGCCCTTCGCCATGCAACGGGTCAATCCACCCGGCGCGACCGCGCGCAAAGTGTTCGGTGTGCATCCTTTGGACGAGTTAGAAGGCACGCCCTGCACCTCCCCCGGCGTGGCGTTGCTGACCGGCAGTGCCCTCTCCTACCGCCGACGGACCGAAACCAATGGCGTACTTCTCGGCGTAGATCGCAACCAAGCCCCGGTCATCCTAAACATCTTCGACCCGCGCAACCCCTCCTACAACATGGCTGTTTTGGGGCAAACCGGCAGTGGCAAAACCTTCGCTGTCCTCTTGCTGATGCTAAGGCATTTGCTCCTCGGCTGTCACCTGATCATTGTGGACCCGCAAGGCAACGTTGACCTCTCCTTTTTGGGTGAAGACCTCTACCACAGGGCGGTGATGGGCACTGGCGCGGCGGCGGTCAATATCCTGGACATCACGCATGATGAAATTTCCAACCAGGTGGAGAGCGTGTGTGCGATGCTCGCCCTCCTGGGCGTGTACGACCGGCAGGATGCGCTCGCCCGCGCGGTGCTGGATCAGGTGTTGCTCGATATTTATGAACCGTTGTGGGGCAGGCAAATTCGGCACATGCCCACCCTCGGCGCAGTCCAGGCGCGTTTACGCCAACTGACCGGGGACGTTTCCGCTCTCCCGATGGTACGGGAAGGGGCGGCTTCCTTAGCCTTCAAACTCACTCCTTACGCCGAGGGCAGTTATGCGGATTTGTTTGGACGGGCGACTTCGGTGGACTTTTCCCTCTCTCGTGCGGTTACAGTGTACGACGTTTCCCGCCTCCCCAAACAGGAATTGGGGGGCAATTTGCGGGCGGCGCTCCTCTCGATCCTGGTCTCCGACATTAACCAGGCCATCCGCCGGAAACGACAAACCGGGGATACCACGCCCATCCTATTTTTCGTGGATGAGATGGGCATGCTCATGCGGGATGGGGTCATCGCCGCGCACGTCAGCGGGGAATACAAAACCGCCCGCGCCCGCCGCGTCGGGATGATTGTCGCCGATCAAGATTTACACAGCCTTTTGGGACCCGCCGATGCCAGTGGGTTGCATCACGGCGCGCCGATCCTGGCAAATTCTGCCTTTACCCTGCTCTTTTATCAAAGAGACTCCGAACGGCAACGGATTCAGGAGACCTTTTCTGGCCTGCCAGAGATGCTGGCGGAGGCGCTGTATTCCTTGCCACGCGGGGTGTGCCTGGCACAGATGCCGGGGGATTTGTTACTCGTTCACGTCAAACCTTCCGCGTTTGAGCAGGTGATTTTGTCCTCGCAGTTGCAGGATCGGCAACGGGCGCGCGAGGTGGTGCAACGCATGGTCAAGGAGTTGGCACAATGAGCGTGGGAATTGATCCCGAAGGCTTGTTTGCCATTTACGCCGATTGGATCGCCTTTTTGCGCGAGAAGCGCATGATGTTCGAGGGGCAACTGGCGAAAGTACAAGGGAAAGAGGTACCCGGTAAAAATTTATCGAAAAAGGCTTTGCCCGAAAAAGAAAATGAAGCCCCGTCTGAGGCGCAAGTGGATGAAATCCCGGAATGGCTCGGACAAACCGCGGCCTCAATGGGTGAAGACGAAAAAACTTCCACGCTCCTTTGGGAGAACGAAGAGGAAGAAGACGAATGGACGTAGCAATGGACAAAGACCAAAAGAAAATGCTTGGCCTGGGACTGGTCGCCGCCGTAATGTTTCTTTTCATGCGAATTGACCCCTCCGACGTGCGTGCGGCAGGCCGGTGGTTCAAACAGGGACATTGGCTTGCCCCCACCCTCGTAGTCGTAACGGTCATTTCGTCCGGTTTTGTAGGGGTAAAAGGGTATCGTTTGAAAAAACAACGCCAGGCTCAAGCCGAAATCACCGAACGTATCGCCACCGGCCCTACCGTTTTACTGCTACCGCGTTCGGATTGGAAACCGGTTGACCCGTTGAAGGTCAATTTATGGGGACGGTTGGCCGACGCCCTCCCGCACGATGAACAGGTCAGCCTCGAAGTGTTTGGGAACGGGTTGGAAATCGCCTTTGCCCTGCACGCCTCCGAGAATGGGTTACGCGCCGCGCTTACCCAAATCAAAGCCGAGTGGCCGGGCATCCAACGGCGCACTGTCTCCGATGACCCCACGCACCTCCCCGAGGGCTGGGCGATTTACTGGTGCGAATGTGTCCCCGCAGTTTGGGACAGACCCGTTACGTCCATTACCCCCGATCCCTTACGCGCAGCTTTGGTGGAACTGAATGCCGTGATGGGACGCGGGCGCGGGATGCTCCAAATCATCGCGAAAAATGACTTCGGCACCAAACGCAAAGTCGGACAAAAAGCGGTACAGGCGCGCGGCGAAGGGCAAAAAATGCCTCACGCCGGGGTGAAGGCGCTCCGCACCAAAGAAGCCCGCGCCCTGGAAAGTCGGTTTGACCGCAGTTTTTTACAGGTCACGATCCGAGCAGTGGGGATGGCGGACACCCCGCAGCGCGCCCAGGGCATTGCACGGGGACTTGCACGGGCAATTTGTGCCAGTTACGGCCCGCAAAACCCCCTCAAAGTCCGCAAGGAAGGGCAGAACCCCTTGCCCATTCAACAACGCACTTTTGGGCAAAAACAAGCCTGGGCCGATCACGAACTTGCCACATTGGGCCACCTGGTGGGGAGCGATATGTTGACGGTCGCCCCCCGTTTGAAAGTCGCCAGTGCCAAATCATTGCCCGTTTCCCCGGTGATGTGTATCTCCCCCGGCGACGCCATTGCACGGTTTGAGGAGCATGTGTCATGAATGTCCACCTTTCCCCGGTCCCGGAACAAGACAATTTATTGCGTGCGCGGTTTGATTTGCGCCTCCAACTTCCGGCGGCTGAGTGGCTCACGTTGTTTGAACTGGCAGAAAAAGCCGGACAAACACCTCCAGCCTATGTCGTTGCCCAATTGCAAAAACATCTTCAAGAAGCCCTCTCTCAAAATCGGGAGACCCGATGACCCGCAAAATGGTGATTTTTGGCAAAAGCGTGAACGAGGATGGGCACACGGTCATCGGTGGGGTTCCGCTCGAAGACCTGAAAACCCACGCTCTGATCGTGGGCACAACCGGCTCCGGCAAATCCACCCTCCTGAGAAATCTCGCCCTCCAAACCTTTGGCCTGGGCGCGACGACCTGTATCGTCGAACCACACGGCGATCTCTGCACTGATACTTTGAGTGGTATTCCCGACGGCGATCTGGATCGGGTCGTGTATCTCTCCCTCGACAGTTCCCAACCCCCGGCCATTCCCCTGATGACGTTGGGCTTGAGCGGCGGGGTGGACGTGGGGATGGGCGCGGTGCTTTCCGTCATCCGCATGGCTGAACCGCAGTCCTGGGACGCCTCCACCCGAATGCGCGAGATATTACGGCACGCGGTTCGCATCATTCTGGATGTACAAGGGTGGCAGGCGAGCATCATCGCGTTGGATCGCTTTTTGACGAAAGGCGAAGAAGTCTTTCGGGAACAATTGCTTGCTGAGGCCTCGGATGAAGTCGCCCGCAGCCGGGAATTTTGCCGCGAAGACCTGTGTCCTGCCCTGGAGGGGGCAAAGGGCACGGCGGGGATGTTGGAAAGCATCCGCGCCGCGCGGCGACGGCTGGAAATTTTCACGAACGACCAACGGTTACGCCGTACCCTGGCCCTCCCCCCGCTCGGCCCCCGCGTCAATCTGGCGGAATTATTGACCGGCGGGCGGATGGTGCTCGTTCCAGTCAATTCGGCGGAAATGGGGAGCCAGGTCGCGCCTCTCGTCTCGATGTTGGTGATGCAAATGGTCAAAACGGCCTTTCTTGGCCGTACCGACCGCGCCCAACGCCAGCAAGCGGTCATCATTGTGGACGAGTTCGCGGCGATGGCGGGGAATGAGGTGGCCGAAATTGTGGACACGATTCTCCGCGAAGCTCGCAAGTTTGGCGCGGCCCAAATCCTCGCGACCCAGTCGGTCAACCAACTTTCCACTGAGGTCAAAAAGAACGTGTCCATCAACACCAACCACAAAATCATTCTGTTGGTCAGTGACCCGGACGAAGCGAAAGAGTCCGCCCGGATTTTAGGGTCAGACCAGATCAATTTCGTAGACCTGCAAAATATGCCGAAATATCACGGCTACGTCAAAGCGATGGCAGAGAAGGCTCCCCAACCACCCTGCCTGCTCCAAATGCTCCCCCCGCAGACGCTGGCCTCCACCCGCGTCCCCGATTTCAACCCGCTCGCGCTCGACCGCCCGCGGGCGTCGGCGGAATGGGAACAGGCGCGGAA
>JABWBV010000012.1 GCA_013359445.1 Anaerolineales bacterium
AGCGGGAAATTTACGCATCGGGGGTCTCCATTTCAAAAAACCAAAAGCCGAAAACCAGCCAGGTGGGGGGAACGTCCGTCAAAATTCGCATGGTCAGGTAACGGGTTTGTTGAGGGTGTTGGGCGTCCAGTTGCTCCCCCAGCGTACAATATGCTCCCGGAATCTGCATTCGGGCGGCGAAGGCCGGGCAGTCCGCCCACACGAACCCGGTGGCAGTCACGTATTCGGCCAGGGTCAGCGTGAAGAGTTGGCCTTCCGGTAGGCGGCTCTGCGCGTCGGCCAGGGCCTCGGCGCGGGTCAAAGTCGTAAAGCTAAGTTCGTCCCCGCTCATCCGGGCATAGGCGGCATAAGGGGAGAAGTACACGTAGGCCTCTTCGGTTTGCAACCCCACGGCCACCGGCAGGGTCAGGGTCTTCCCGGTCGGCGCGGTCTGGTAGGCATACACCACGTCCACTGCAACCGTTTCGCCGGTGGGCAAGGGCATTTCCGCCGTGTCAAACACGCCGGAAGAAACCAGGAAAGTGCTCCACTCGCCGATCTGCCGGTTATCTACGGTGTCATATTCCTGGTAGGTCGCATAGTCCCAGGTAGGGCGGAGTTGCGCCCGGAGGGTGGCGGCCAATGCGTCGGTGACTTCCGGCGCTTTGGCAAACAGGGTGGCACTTTCTGGGGTGGCAGGTGGTAAAGGCGCAGGAGTGGCGCGTCCCTGACAGCTTTGGAGCAGGAGCGTGAGGATGACCAGGGTCATCACGGAGAACAGGCCGCCCTGTTGAAACGGGGTGGGCACCGGGGTTTTCATTGGCCTAGCTCCTGCTCGATGATGGCTTGGAACACTTCAAACGACTGCGCCCCGGCGACCGGTTGGCCGTTAATCACGAAGGCGGGGGTGGCGGACAAGCCTAAGTCATACGCCAACAAGATGCCCTGCCGGACTTGTTCGGCATAAATCCCGGTTTCCAGACAGGCAGAAAACTTGGGGACATCCAGCCCCAGGTCTTGCGCCAATAGAGGGTAGAACGCCTGGCTCAATTCGTCCGTCCGGGCGAACAGGGCGGTGTGGTAGGGCCAGTATTGTCCTTGCGCCCCGGCGCAGTGGGTGGCCTCCGCGGCCCGAAACGCCTCGGCGTGGATTGAACTGAGCGGGAAGTCTACGAAGACCCGGCGAATTTGGTCCCCGTATTGCTGGTGGATCAGCGGCCAGACTTCGGCCTGCCATTGCTGGCAATATGGACATTCATAGTCGGCAAATTCAACAATAGTTACCGGGGCGTCTTCTGGCCCGTAGGCGGGAAACCCGCTCACGTCCAGGTTGGCAAACCGGGCCGCGTTGGGTTGCGGCAGGTTGGCGAACGCCGTTTGCGTCTCGTCGGCGCCCCAGAGGAAAAAGCCTAACGCCAGGCCGATCACGAGCATGAGGGGCATGTCTAGTCTGCGGAGAAAGCTGAGGTTGGGGTGCATGTGTGCTCCTGTGGGTCCCTGCACCAGGCAGGGGAAATAAAAAAAGCGCACCGACCAATGTGGTCAGTGCGCGTGGAAGCGACTTTGCACCTGGGGTGCGCCCTATATGAGGTATTTTACAAGGTGATAATCAGGGGTCAAGGGACATATGTCCCGCGTTTTCTTTGGCCTGATCGCTTGGAAATAAAAGAAATAAATCCTCCCAGTAAAAGAGTCTGATCGAAACAATCTGTTAACTTTGTATATTCATGGGTAAGTTTGGTAAAGTCTGAAGTCAAGTTGGTTCAGCACTACCAGGAGTGCTTGACGCGGTTGCGCCCTCGCATTTGTATTCGCCCAATAATTTTTTCTGGCCGGTTGAGGGCTACAAAGTTGATTTGTGTCTCAGGAACCACTAAAAGGTTCTTTCAAAATTTTGATGAGAGTCCCCTTCGAGATAATTCTACGGATTTTTCTTCCTTGTGCCCCACTTTGTTTAGCAAAATGCCTGGATTGTGGGTAGCATACTCCACATCGATAAATTTAGCATGGTTTTTGCTGAAGAGACACCAAAATGGGATATCTCTAAAATGTAACGTGGTTATTCTGAAGGCTTTGTGATCAGCGGAAAATAGAAAAGATAAGGTTGCAGGTCGCGGACAAACACATCTATTTCGAAATTGGTATCTCCCTGGACCAGGTTGCTCGCCCCTGAATGGAAGGCGACAAAACGGCCAGTGGTGGAAAGTGCAGGATATTGCGAACCCCAAATGATGCTTTGCGCGCCATCCCAGGCACGGGAAACCAGATCCATTTTTCCTGACTCCATATCCAAAACAAATACGTCTATGGTGTCATTCGTATCGCCCTCCACCAGGTCGGTCGCGAAGGAGGCAAACGCGAGGAAATGCCCATCGGCTGAGAGCGCAGGATACCAGGACATATCATTCCCAAACGCACCCTCTAAAGTGGCCGAGGCCAGGCGCAGGGAACCGGTATCTCGATCCCACACAAACACATCCGGGCAGTTCTCATCAAAAACCCCATTAAAATTCACATCACAGAGAAAGTTCTGGTCGCCCGGAAAGAAATCGTCGGCCACTGAATAAAAAGCCACAAAGCGCCCATCGGCAGAAATGGTAGCTCCTACAGACCAATGATTCCCCACCGAGCCATCGGCGGTGGCCGAAACCAGGGTTGTGATCCCGGTTTGGCGGTCATGGACAAATACATCGGCACAATTATCTGTAAAAACGCGATCGAAGTTGGTATCGCAAAAATTGTTGTCATCGCCCTCTACCAAATTGCTGGCCTCGGATGAAAAAGCTACATACCGCCCATCCCCAGAGATCACCGCGCGATAAGAGGCGCCATTTGTTTCTCCCCCATCCGAACGCAGGGAGACCCGGGTAGTCTCATGGTTTTCCTGGTCATGCACAAAGATATCTGCATACTCATTGGTATCCCCTTCCACCAGATTGGAAGCCACCGAAGCAAAGACCACATACCTTCCCTCCGCAGAAAGGGTGGGAACACCCGTAGCAAGCCCGGCGTTTCCTTCTGAGCCATCTGAGGCTACCGAGACGCGCGTGATCTTCGTCGTGGCGAGATCATATACAAAGGCATCTATGCTCCCATTGGTATCTCCATTGACTAAATTGCTGGCATAGGAGCCAAATGCAACATACCGCCCGTTAGCTGAGATTCTGGGAAAGTCAGAAAAGTCATTCGCCTCAGTGCCATCGGACGCCACGGATACCCGGATCGTCTCCCCCGTTTGACGATCATGGACAAACACATCTGGTTCGCCATTCGTGTCATTCGCAACGAGATTGCTGGCATGGGAATAGTAAGCAATGTAACGTCCATCGCCGGAGATGGAGGGATACCAGGCCGTGTCATTTGCCTGCATGCCACTCGACGAAATTGAGATGCGTGTGGTAAGTCCAAGGGGGGGCACGGGAAATTCATTTGCTGCCCCTTTTCCATACAGATAAACGCCGAAGAGAAAGCTGAACATTAAAAACCATGTACTTTTCATAAGCATTTTAGAAGTTGATGTCGGCAAGTGTCTTTTTTTTCTTTCGAAAAGACACTTGCCGAATGGATGATTTGGGTTTATGGATAAGGGGCCAATGTGGGAGTAGGGGCAGGGGTGGAAGGGGCTGGGTAAGGGTTATGGTTGTTGTTCACGGGAACTTCATGAACCAAAGGCAAGGAAATTCGACTCTCCTCTTTCAGTACCTCAACAAAAAAAGTGTCTTCTATGATGTCAATTCCATCTCCTATGATAACCTTGATACGGCCACAACTTCCCCCATCAACGAAATTTTCGGGGTGGAACAGATAAAGATCTATTTGATATGCACCATCCAAGATTGCTAGACAGTCAGCGGTATAGAAATTGCTTAGATCTAGATCCCACGTCATCTGTTCGGGAAGACTCTCCTCATCCGAGACATAATTTGAGAGCATCACTG
Organism: Anaerolineales bacterium; assembly: GCA_013359445.1. Classification (GTDB taxonomy): domain Bacteria; phylum Chloroflexota; class Anaerolineae; order Anaerolineales; family JABWBV01; genus JABWBV01. The sequence goes on from JABWBV010000012.1 coordinate 3,918, forward strand.
CATCATTCAGCGGGAAATTTGTGACAAATCTACGCAGATCCAGGATATCCATGAGAGAAAGCGTATTGTAATCAATAGTGTTTTGGTAAATGGCCTGAATTGCGTAATGATTTTCGCCGAGGGCAGAAGGTGCGTAATGGGCTTTCCATACATTCCAATAATCTTCAAAAGTCTGATGAGGGGCACTTACCATAATATCCCAGATATCATCAAAAGTAAAATCTGCCTGATCATAGCCATCAGGGTTGCTATCATACAAATCATATAAAGCGGCGGCGACCCAGATTTCAACCATATCTCCAGTATCTGGGTTAGGAGGTATCTTATAACTGGATAACGGGTCTTCAAGGTTATAGGTTTGGGCAAACAAGTAGGGGTCCCCTCCTACAACCAATGCAAAAAAATCTGCCCAACCCTCAGTATATCCACACTCTCGGCTTAGCCCGTACCAATAATAATGGTCACTACAATCATTTCCTCCCACAAAGGCCTCTATGTTATCCATATAAGCATGCCCTGATTCGTGCCATACCGTTGTATCTAACCACTCTTTCCCCAATGATGTCTGTGTATCTGAATGAGCAATAAATATGCCATCAGTTGGAAAATATGGAAAATATTGAGAACCACATCCTAATTCAGGAAACTCACTAAAGATACAATTTCTCGCGTGTTGCCAGTTAACTCTTATATTTCCGATCTCGGGTTGAAGTTGCCCGATAACTTCTTCATCAAGGAATTTCCACCCAAAATTAACCCCTTGAAAAATCCATATTGCGGGAGCCCACTCATCGTTGTGGCTAATATTTTTATCGAGCGATAAGTTGCCATCTGCCACATTATAATTGTATAAGCTTTGAAACCAGTAAATGTTGTTGTTAAGATCTGTTACTTCTCGAAGGGATGACGTCTGTGTTATGGTTTCCCATTCAACAAATAAATCCAGTGGGCCAATATTCACTCCATCATCTTCCCAATTGGTTATTGGAGAAAATGAATAATATCCATCAATATTTGTATATACAGTTTCAATGGGCTCACTAGAACCATCTAAATCCCATTCATAAAGGGTGGCTTTTAGACTTTGTGCTGGCATTATTGTATTTCCAGGATCAATATCGTTAAATGTTACGGTGCCAGTTACCTGAACATCCCCATGAACATACTTTTGAATATCTATGTTATCCACCCACGGCCCATCATAAACAATCGTATCGCTGTCACTAAAAAAACGCCATGCCAGCCATACAGAAGGGTCGCCTATATAATCATCTAAATAGGCCAGTTGGGAAGTCCAGGATGTACTCCCTATATTTCCCGACCATCTCCCAAGCTCGGTAAAATTCGTGCCATTTTGTGAGATTTCCAGTGCCAGATAATCATGATCATTCTCCGTTTCATACAATAAACTGAAAGTTACTTCAGCAAGTTCTGCATCGCTTAAATCAAAAGGGCCGAAAATCATTCGAGTGTTCATATTGCGAGGATAGTCATCATCTTCTTCGTCACCCGCCTGTGGATACATGGCATGTGCTCCTCCATTTGCTGGCCAGGCCGCCCATGTGCCTGCGAACGCCTGATAGTCGTCCTCATCCCAATAACGTTCATAACCATCATCGCTCGCATCAACTCTTGACCAGCCAGCGCCAGGCCAACTCCCTTCAAAGCCCTCAAATAATATCTGAACCCAATTCCCAGCATCGCCAATAGATATAGATGGTTCGACCACTTGAACAAGTTGACCGCCATTGAGGACTTGCCTCGTTCCAGATGAATACGCCCCAAGAGGTAAGGAATGAATCCCTGTTTGCACGAAGCGCACTGTGGCTTTTGTCTTATAAATTTGTCCCGGAGCTAAGGTAACCGTCCATTGTGAAGTGCCAACAATTTGAAAAGGAGGCGACCCGGAAAATCCTGCTGAGGGACAAAACTTAACCCGAACTGTGCCCTGTGGTTGGGAAGCAGGCATTTCAAACCACACCGTGACAGGAATATCTTGGTTAACCGGCACAGTTTCGGGAATGTCTACATAAACTTTTGCCCCTGCCCACTCAGAAACCGGCAGATTAGAAGACCAGCCACAATTGGTCATGATCTCCGCAGGAGGTAAAACAGGCAAAGAACGATCCCAGGGGGTAGGTTTAATCGGAATATCGGGCGGAATGGGGAAAGGCGGTTCAGGGATAGGTTTGTTTTCAATATCACGTTCAGGAGGAGGGTTTACAGTGACGATGCCATCTTTAATGCGAAGCGTTTCATCTGTAGAAACATAACGCCCTGCCGGATCAAACGCTATCGCGACAATACCAAGCCAGCCTTCCATATCATTTGTGAGATTTAACGTTGTTGTTAGAACAACAGGTTGGTCAGGTTGGGTGTCAATGTGCCATTCGTGCGTTGGCTGAAAGACGGAGACATCGCCAGCTTGCCCTACGTTGATCCATAAATTTTCTTTCGCCTCTTCGGTCTCAACAGTGATTGTAATTTGGGCTGGTTGACCAATCACAACAGGCTCCTCCAACTCCATTTCAATACAAATTCCATTGTCGCAACCTACCCCGCCTATGCCAGAGAGGTGGGTGCAAGCAACCATCACAAAACCCAAGAGAGTCAATCCCAGATAAACTAGAAAAATTTTATTTTTCATCATCCTTCTCCAATTTGTTCAGTATATTTGCCATCTCTTCTCAAGAGGCTGTGAACTTTTCCAAAGTTCGTGTAGGGCAGGTTAAAAAAGGCTCGCCCTTCAAACTTCGAAAATCTTTTACCCAAAATTATAGAGATGACATGTTATTCCCTTATAATATTGTCCAAGCGCGGCAAGATCGCGGCAAATTGCGCGGCAAAACCGCTTTTTTTAAACCGCTTTACTTTTCATTCAGGAATCGCACGGGAAAACCCTGTGGATCTCTCCACACACCGGATTTGTCTTTCAAGTATTCCCCTTTTACAGGTGGCTTTCAATGGATCAACTGACTCTTTTTGGTTTCCCCCAGTTTATTAAAAATGGGCGTCCTATCAAGTTCTCGCACCGACACATGTTGGCCTTATTGGCTTACCTGGCCGTCACCGCTCAGCCCCATAGCCGCGAGAGCCTGATCACCTTCTTTTGGCCGGAAAGCGACCCCTCCGTCGCTTTTGCCAGTTTCCGCAGTTTGCTCGCAAAGCTCAAAAAGACTGTCGGGGAATTCCTGGAAATTCAACGAGACTCCCTCGCCCTCTTGCCGCAGTCCCTGAAGGTAGATGTCCAACATTTTCGCACCCTCCTGTCTTGTTCCCTCCCCCACCCCAAAACTGAAGCCTGTCCACGCTGTGCTCCCTCGCTGACCGAAGCCGCCCAGCTTTATCGTGGTGACTTCCTCGCCGGTTTTACCCTTCGTAACAGTTCTCCTTTTGATGATTGGCAACGTACCCAAACAGAAAGCCTCCGCAGGGAATTCATAGGCATCTTACAACGGCTAATTTCCTGGCACACTCGCCTGGGCGATCATGAAACTGTGCTGGCGTATGCCCGTCGATGGGTGGCTCTTGACCCACTGGACGAAGCCGCCCATCGAATGCTGATCCAGCACTTCCTCCGAACCCATCAAAACGCCGCCGCGCAAGAACAGTATGCCAATTGTCTCCGCCTGTTCCGCGAAGAAATGGGCACGACCCCCTCGCTGTCCCTGGAAAGGCTTGCGAAGGAATTTGCCCCTGACGGTCAGAATCAAAACCTCATTTCACTTCCCGATAAGCCCCTTACACCCTTTATAGGGCGAGCTGCTGAACACGCACAACTTCTCAACCACCTCGCCAACCCCGCATGCCGCTTGGTGACCCTCGTTGGGCTGGGCGGCGCAGGCAAAACCCGTCTGGCTTATGAAATCGTTGAATCAGCAGCCTCTACCTTCTCAGATGGGGTATTTTTTATTTCTCTGGAAAGCACTCCTTCCCCCGCCGCTTTGCCACTCACGCTGGCCCAGGCCTTCCACTTGAATCTGGACGCGAACCCTTCCCCGGAAACGCAGATTTTCACCCACCTGCAAACCAAAAACGCCCTCCTGATTCTGGATAACTTTGAACAACTCCTCCTCTCGCCTCTTTCCGGGAGAGAGGCGAGAAGTGAAACCCTCCTCCTCGCACTCCTCCACGCCGCCCCGCATGTAAAACTTCTCATTACATCCCGCGTCCGCCTCAATCTCCGTGATGAATGGATTCTAGAACTCGGCGGGCTAGATCCCCGCGACGCCATTCAACTCTTCCAGCAACGCGCCTGCCAAACTGGGTTTGCCCTCTCCTCCGCCGACCTTCCCCTCACCTCCCAAATCTGCCAACACCTGGATGGACACCCACTAGCCCTGGAAATGGCGGCAGGCTGGCTTTCGGTCTTTTCTTTACCCAAAATTCTTGCTGAACTGGCAATCGGTTTACAATGGCTCTCTTCCCCCGCCCAAGATATCCCTGAACGTCATAAAAACCTCGTTACCCTTTTTGAGACCACCTGGAATACCCTCTCCGAAGTAGAAAAGGAAACACTCATGGTTTTATCCGTCTTTCACGGGGGCATTACCCTAGATGCTGCTGAGCAGGTTGCCCACGCCTCCCCATTGCGTCTCGCGATCCTCCGCCACAAAGCCCTTCTTGAATCTGTTTCTCTTGCTCAGTTCAAACTCCATCCCCTCATCCGTCAGTTTGCCCAAGAAAAACTGGCCGCCTCACAAGAACTGTCTATAGAAGCCCAGACCTGTCACAGTGTATATTTCATGGCTTTTCTTGCCGCCCGCGAACAGGCTTTGAAAGGAGCCAATCAAACACAAGCTCTGGAAGAAATTCAACTAGAGATGTCAAATATCCAGCCTGCCTGGATTTGGGCTGCTAAACATGGACAGCTAACTTGTTCTGCTCTGGAAAGCCTTTACCTTTACTATCATATCCGTTCTCACCTACATGAAGGTGCATACATGTTTTGCCTGGCAGTTGAACATTCGGGCTCCAACAGTTCACCTCGCTTGAGGAGCCGCTTGCTACTCCGGCAAGGAAAATTTCACCTTCGCTTGGGGGAAAACGAGCGAGCCGAATATCTTTTCCAGGAAAGTTTAGCGTTAGCCTACCAGGCAAATATGATGCTGGAAATTGGCTTGGTACTCAATGAATTAGGAAGTCTAGCCCTCAGTCGTCAAGAGTACGTGCATGCTGAGACGTTTTACCAAGAAAGCCTGTTGTTTCTCACGCAGGCCCAGGAGAAAAACGAATGTCACCGTGTCTTAAATAACCTGGGAATTATCTCTAAACTCAAAGGCGAATTGGATATTGCCCGAAATTTTTACCAGCAAAGCCTCGAAATATGCCGTGAAATTGGGGATCAGCGCAGTCTTGCCATCCGCCTTACCAATCTTGGCAACTTAGCTTTTGCCCAAAAAGATTACGCCACCGCCCACCAATATTACGAAGAGAGTGTGGTGCTTTTACGCACCCTGAGTGATCTGTCTGGGGTGGCCTTTTGTCTGATCAATCTTGGCAATGTTGTTTTTGAATGGGGGGATACACCAACAGCCCACCAATACTATGTTGATGCTTATGCCCTTGCGGCTGAAACTGGCAACCATAGTGCCATTCGTGCCGCACAAGAAGGGCTGACAAAGACACTTGTTCCCGCATGAAATAAGAACTTCATTCACCACACTACCTCCTCAAATTCTCATCAGTATCCGCCATTATATAACCAGTTGAAGGGGAATGCTCGAGTCCTACCTGGTGCACCTATATGGTTCGGGACAAGAAAGAAAAGAAAACTCCCATATCTGGCGTATTCTGGCCGAGCCGCCTGTGCCCCCCCTTCCCCATCCGAATGGCTGTGGACGAAGGGGCAGATGGCGAAACCGGCCAGGTGGCCTACCGGCCTGCATGTGTCCGAAAAGTTACTCAACAGGGGCGAGTGCCCTGGACAGGTAGTTTAGTTGGACAAAATAAACTATTACTGGCTACTTAAAAATCTTCAACGCTCGAAAGCGTTTCTGTTTCTACCAAACGGTTGGTCACATGGATGTGGGTTTCTTCCAATTTATAACCGCGACGCAGTTTACGGTGGATGATTTTTTCCGCCAGGAAGTGCCCCTTCTCAGGGGTAGCGACCGGAATCTGCCGGGCACGCTGGTAGCCGGTGTTGCGGTTCCCCCAGGCGCAGGCGACCACATACGGGTCGAACAGGCCGGGCTGAACGGCGACGTGATACCAGCGGTTCATGTGTTTTTCCGGGTCAACCCGCACCAGCAGAGGCATGAGGGTCACTAGGGGGTGGGGTAGGGCCTTCTGCGTGGGCGTTATCCAACCAGTGGGTCAGCGCGGTTTGCGAGATGCGCCACTGGCCGCCGATTTTTTTACCGGGCAGGGTCCCCTTTTGGAGCAGGTTGTATACGGTCGTTTCGGTGAGCCGTAAAAAGTCCGCCACTTCGCGGACCTTCATCGGGGGGGGGGGGCGGGGTGAGCAAAGACGAAGAAAGGGCAGGGGGCATAGGAAAAAACTCCAGAAAAGAAAAATTAAGCGTCTACCGGGCTGGAGCCCGTCAGCGCAGGCAGTAAGGTAAAAAAGCCCCGTTGATCCAGGGCATCGAGAATCTGGCTTTGGGGCAGGGGGAGGCCAGTTCGGGTATAGGGACTCCGCAGGTCAGCCAGTGCCTGTGGGGAACGCCGGGCCAAAGTCAAGTAGTCAGGTTCGGGGAGCGCGGCGGCGCGCCGTTGCGCAAACAGAATCGGGGACTTAATGCCTTTGCCGTCCGCGGTTTGTTTGTGGACGTAGCCGTACAGCGTCCAAGCCAAAAAGCGTACCCCGAGTTCCGGGTTTTGGGTGATGCGTTTCAAGGTCGTGGCCGCGGCCTGGGCATCTACCGCCCCCATTTCGAGCAGTTTGGCAAAATCCCACGTGGTCGCCAAAGGCTCCCCCACCCCCACCTCTGGTGACAGGTCCAACAATTCCAGGATACGGCGCTGCAAGCCGTTCAGCGGCGTGACATGACGGAGGGTGCGGTCTGGCAGATACACAATCGTCAGATTGATGGCGAACTTCGTTCGCAGTCGAAAACCTTGAGTAATCGTTCGGTGGTCGGGTTGTCGAGGCCCTTTTTAGGGTTGTTTTCAATCAGGCCGGGCAATTTCTCCTGGTTTTGCTGGAGTTTGCGGCGTACCACGAATTCGATTAGGGTCAACATGCGCACCGCGATGCTCAACAGGTTGGTGATGCCAATGACCTGGTCATCGTTTCGCACAAAGAGTGGGTCGAGTGATAAGGGGACACCCTTCAGGCGGTGGAAGCCGCGCTCGATAATCCATTCATCGCGGTAGGTCAGCACCGCTTGTTCGAGGGTGAGTTGGTCGGCCGGAGCGTCGCTGACATACGCCCGCCATCCCAGGGTTTTCTGGTGGGCGGCGAGGGTTTCTTCCTGACGGGTTACCGTCAGCATTTGGTAACGCACGCGGATGATTTCACGTTTGGGGCGTTCGGCGTTGCCTCGACCACGGCCAATATATTTGGTTTGACGCTTTTCCTGGCGTTCAAAGGTGTAGGTCAGGAAATCTTTGACGCCGTAGGTTTTGAGAATGCTATCGGCGGCCTGGAACAAGGCGTTTTCATCCTGGATCTGGCGTTTGCCGCGTCCTGGCGGTGGCGTCAGCGCCAACAAAAGGTTGGTAGCCTGTTGCAGACGCTTTTCCAGACCATCCAGCAGACGCTTGCGGTAGCTTTCGGCGCGTACGACAAAGACTTGCTCGCGCCATTCGAGAGCCTGCTCTTTCGCAGGCGAGGTCTCGCTGGCTACGCTGGGGACGGTGGTTTGAACGGTGCGCTCGAAGGCATATCCTTCCGCCAGCAGCTTGCGTTGACCTTTTTCGTCTTCGAGGGAGACCGCTTGCAGGGTCTTTTCACCAGCTTCAACGGCTTTCACCCACTGCCCCATCTCTTCGGGCGTGTCTCCGGTCTGCGCCAACGGACACAGGGAGTGCTGGTTCAGTTGGTGAATGTGGGCCCGTATCGCCAAGGCACTCATCTTGCTGTCGCCCACAAACAACAGCCCGAGGCCATCAATGATTTTCACCACCCGAGCCACCGCTGGGATGTACAACTTATCTTCTGCGGCATTTCCGGCAACCACGTCGCTGACCAAGGGCATCCCGAATGGGTCCAATGAGGCCATCATCACTTTGACTTGCTTCAGCGTGGGGTCGTCTTTGCTGTACCCGTACTGAAACAGGCTGTCTTTACCACCTGCGTGGTAACCCGAGACGGTTGTCCCGTACAGGCGCACGCGCTCCGGCTTCAACGCGTACACCCGCATGATGCTCTGGCCCAACGCTTGTTCAATCGCATGCAAGGTCTCGGTCTTTCTCAGTCGCCTCAGCAGAAGCGTCAGTGGCAAACTTCGTTTGCACGTCGTCGGTGAAATCTAACTCACGAACCTCTTGCCCGGTGATCTTTTCGATCGTTTCTTGCGCTTGTCTCACCCAGGCTTGCACCGGTTGTTTGCGATGATTGCTCTCGGTGAGGATATGCGCCAACCAGAGGGTAGCAATCCAGCCCCAACTGAGACCTTGATGCAGCCCGTGGCGACCCAGGTGTTGGTCGAATATCGCTGGCAGGCCCAAGTGCTGCATGACTGCCAGCAGTAACGGAAAATCATCAATGCGTTCTGTGGTTACGGTAAGTTCAGAGGGCATCCCCTGATGCTTACCAGGAAATTCGCAATTGTTCAATTTTTTAAGCGAATGGACAGATGCTAAATTAAACAATCCATCCTCCCCCTTATTTCCAAAATCCCTTTACGGCGTGGGCGTCGGACTTGGCCCAGGTGTTGGGGGGACCTCGTTAAAAAAACCATTCCGCCCGCGGAACTGAAAATAACTCACCTGCCCAGGTTTGATCTCAAGCGGCCAGTCCCACAATACCCCCAAATACGAAATCTCAATCTTATAGTTTCCAGCGGGTAAATCCCCCACCACCACATTCTCCTGGTAATAAGGGTCCTGGTTCGTCCCTTCCAAATTTCCATAGGTGATGCCCACCCAACTATCCCCTGTATCCAAATTGCGAATCACAAACCGCTGGCTTGGCAACAACTGCCCCCCTGTGCCCATGATGCGCGCGGCCAGCACCCCCCACCCTTGCGGCGGCGCAATCCACAACTCCGGGTTCGTCGTCCGATAAAAAAAGTTCTCCCCGATACGCACCTCAAAGTGCAAATGCACCCCAGTCGTAAATCCCGTCTCACCGACCAACCCCACCTGATCCCCCGCCGTCACGTACTGCCCCCGGATCACATCCACCTGTGACATGTGGGCATACAACGTAAACAAATCCTCCCCCTTATAACCAAAATCATGATGAACCACCACCGCCAACCCATACGGATCATCCGGCGACTCTGGCCCGGAAAAAAAGCCATATCCAGCCCAAACCACCTTCCCGGAACCAGCCGCCAGCACGGGTGCTCCCAACGCCGCTGGAATATCCACCCCACTATGGGTCACACCTTCAAAAAATACCCCGCCATAACGATAATTGGGGTCCGGCCAGTTGCGCTCGTTCGCACCAATGGGGCGGGCGAAGTAAAAATGATCGTGTTCTGTTAACGCGAAGGGCACCGCATACAGGGGAGGGCGCCACGCCGAAACAGGAACCGCCGCTTGGGTTGGAAACACGAATCGGAATGGGGTTGGCGTTTGGCCTGGCAGAAGTGTGGCTTCCGCAGTTTGAGGAAGGTAAACGGAGACTTCGGGCACCGTGGCCGAAGGGGTGGGCGTCTCCGGCACAGGGTCGGCCTGGCCGGGCGTGGGAGATACCGGCTCGCGCGGGATCGCATTTACCCCAAACGCGACCGCCACCGCCAATCCCAGCCCAATCATCCAAAAGATCAATCTGCGCTTCATACCCTCGATTATACATAAGAACGGGACAACGCACGCCCCGCCTTCATTACATCCTCATGCGTAGTTTCGGTACACCCCTCCTCCATTGGTCGCACAACCGCCCAGGTGCGACGCACTTTAGCAGGCTTTTAGGCCAAGTTGCTAACCAAAATCAACCCAAAAAACGGTCACAAGTGCGTCGCACCTGGATTTTAAGAAAGGCCTGTGCCAAAGGACAGCCCCCATCCTTCGGAGACTTTTTTCGACTATAATCGCCCTATGCGCATCCTCGCCATTGACCCCGGAGAAAAACGCGTAGGGCTGGCCCTTAGCGATCCAACAGGCACGATTGCCAATCCCCTACTCGTGCTCAGCCACACTGCCTATGATGAAACCGCCACCCGCATTGTCCACCTCGCCACCGAACATGCCGTGGAAAAGATCATCGTCGGTCACACGCTCGGCCCGGACGGAGAAAGCACCCCTGCCTCCCGACGGGCACGCCGCCTTGCTGGGGCCATTCGCTCGCGCACCGCATTGTTGGTGGAATTTTGGGACGAAACAGGCAGTACGCAAATCGCCCGTGCGGCGCGCCTCGCCTTGGGCGTCTCCCGGAAAAAACGCAGTGGGCACCTCGATGAAATTGCCGCCACCGTGATCCTGCAATCCTACTTAAATCATTTGCATGGCGATCCTTTTTTTTAGGGTACCTGCTCAGGCTGAGAGAAAACTCCCCGAAAGAAGGGGGAAAGGGGGAAGTGCATCTTCCTTTCCCCCTTCTTTTCGGCTTAACCTTTACCCGATTTGTATCAGCCCCTCAAAATTGGCTACACGCAAAACACTATGTCGTCTCGCACACGCCTTCTCCTGATCCTTTTTTCCTTTGCCGCGCTCGCTTGCTGTTTGGTGAGCGCCCTTGCCGCCTCTACCACCATTCCTGCCCAGGCGGAGCTAATTTTTGGCCCCCCGGCCCCCACCCTCGGCCCGTTTCAACGCTTTACGCTGGCCTACAACCTCCTCAACCATGCCGAAACCTTAACCGCGCCCGTGCAAATCCCCGGCGAGGATATCTCCTTCACCATCGAACCGGGGGACTCTGCCAATGCGATCATCCAACGGCTCGCCAATACCGGGCTAATCACCGACCCCGAGGGTTTTCGGGATTACCTGATTTATTCGGGCATCGACACCCGCCTCAAACCCGGACAATTTCGGCTGAACACCGCGCTGACACATTTGGAAATCGCGGCGGCGATCGAGGGGTTTTCCGCGACAGAGGCGGCGTTGACAATCCTGGCAGGGTGGCGCTTGGAGGAGGTGGCGGCGGCCATCCCCACGTCGGGATTGGAAATCGGTTCGGACTCGTTTCTCCGCGCGGTCCAGGGGCGTCCGCAGGGATTTTCGTTTGTGGAGGGTTTACCGGAGCAGATCACGCATGAGGGGTTTCTTTTTCCGGGGACGTATACCTTTCCCCGCCAGGCCACAGAGGCGCAGGTGATCGAAGTGTTTCTCGCCAGTTTTGAGCGCAATGTGACGGGGGAGATGCGGACGGGGTTTTCGCAACAGGGGTTGAGTTTGTTTGAGGCGGTGATCCTGGCCTCGATTGTAGAACGGGAAACGGTGGTGGATGGGGAACAAGCGACGATTGCCTCGGTTTATTTGAATCGTTTGCGCCAGGGGATGATGCTTCAGGCTGACCCGACGGTGCAGTATGCGTTGGGGTTTAGGGAATCCTGGGGGTGGTGGAAAAGTCCGTTGGCGTTGGAGGATTTGAATGTCGTCTCGGCTTACAATACCTATTTGTACAATGCCCTGCCTCCCGCGCCCATTGCCAGCCCCGGCATTGAGGCCCTGTATGCAGTCGCGTTTCCCGAAGAGACTTCGTATTTCTTTTTCCGCGCGGCGTGTGATGGCTCAGGACTTCATGTGTTTGCAGTCACTTTTGAGGCCCATCAAGCCAACGCGTGTCCGTGAGACCTGAGAGTTTCGAGTTAATTACTTGACGGTTATAATTCAGGTGTCCCTGCTTCAACTTGCCTATTTCCCATCTTCAGGAGTCTTTTTTTATGTCCCCTATCCATTTACCTACGTCTGAATCCCTTCAGGTCTACGACAATGTTGTGCAAACGATTGGCCGGACCCCGCTTGTCCGGTTAAGCCGGATTGGGGCTGACCTGCCCTGTTCGTTATATGCAAAAGTTGAGTTTTTCAACCCTGGTGGGTCGGTCAAAGACCGGATTGGTTTAAATATCATTGAGGAAGCCGAACGCAGTGGCCGGTTAAAGCCGGGGGGAACGGTTGTAGAGGCAACTTCCGGGAATACGGGGGTGGGGTTGGCGATTATTTGCGCCCTCAGAGGTTACAAGTCGGTCTTTGTGATGCCCGATAAAATGAGCCAGGAAAAAATCCAACTGCTCCGCGCGTTTGGGGCACGGGTTATCTTGACCCCCACCGCGGTCGAACCCGATGATCCCCGCTCGTATTACAAAGTTTCCGCCCGGATCGCCGAGGAAACGCCCAATGCCATTCTCGCTAACCAGTATCACAATCCAGAAAACCCGCGGAGCCACTATCTAACGACCGGCCCGGAATTGTGGGAACAAACCGGTGGAAAAATCACCGATTTTGTCGCCACGATGGGAACAGGGGGCACGATTTCGGGCACGGCCAAATATTTGAAAGAGAAAAACCCCAATATTCGGATCGTCGGCGTGGATTCTACCGGCTCCATTTTGAAAGAAACCTGGGAAAACCACGGCGTGATTCCCCCGGATGCGGAGGCTTTTTCGTACAAGGTGGAGGGATTTGGGGAGGATTTTCTCCCCAGCACATTGAATTTGTCGATGGTTGATGAGGTGCTTCGGGTCACGGACAAGGAATGTTTTTTGTGGGCGCGGCGGCTGACCCGTCAGGAAGGGATTTTCACCGGCGGCTCGTGCGGGGCGGCGGTTTCGGCCGCGGTGCGCTACTGCCGGAATCTATCCCCCGACCGGCTCGTGGTCGTTTTATTACCCGATACAGGGGCGCGTTACCTGTCGAAATTCTACGATGACAAGTGGATGCGGGAAAATGGGTATCTGGATTACGGATGGAGCGAGGTCACCCTGCGGGACCTGCTGGCTGTCAAATCCGGTTCGGGTCTCATCACCGCACAAACGACCGATTTGATGACGCACGTCATTCAAAAGATGAAAAAATACGACATTTCACAAATGCCAGTCTTAAACCCCGATGGCACCCTGGCGGGGCTGGTCAACGAGATCAGCCTGCTTGAACATATGCTGGAAAGCGACCACACCCACTCTGCCGAAGAAACCATCGAAAAAATGGTGCAACCCGCCCGGGCCATGTACCCCGGCTACACCTTGCTGGATGAAATCATCCCCGCGGTGACCGAGCGCAACGCCATTATCGTAACCGAAGGGGGGGTGCCTTCCGGCATTTTGACGAAAATTGATTTGTTGGACTATATTGCACAATCTATATGAACCCGAAATACCCCACCCTGGCCATCCTCCCTGTCCAGAGTCTGATCATCCACGAACATCATGACGACTCCCGCACGGGGCCGTTGATTGAGCGGATTCGGGCGAGCGGCATTTTTACCAACCCCGTCATCGTCGCCCCTTTGCACGATCACACGGCGCGCTACATGGTGCTAGACGGCGCCAACCGGACCACCGCCACCCGGAAAATGGGTTTTCAACATATCCTCGCTCAGGTGGTGGAACCTGATCAACTGGGCGTTGAAACCCATACCTGGAATCATGTCATTTGGGATTTGCCGCCAGAAGCGTTGCTCGCGGGCGTGGAGGCGATTCCAGGCATTACCCTCCATCCAAGCACCGCCGAAAAAGCTTTTGATGCGGTCATTAATCGAAAGACCAGCCTGGTCGCGGTCCATTTACCCGACGACCGGGTTTATGAAGTCCACATCCACCAGACAAGCGCAAGCGAACGGAACCGGTTTATGAACGCGATCATGAATTCGTACATTCACCGCGCCCGCATGGATCGCACCGCCCATCGCAATGTCGAACCCCTTCGCAAGCTGTATCCCACCCTGAGCGGGTTGATCTTCACGCCCAAAATGCCCATCGCCCACCTGATCACGTTGGTCAGCCACGGGGAACTGGTGCCCGCTGGAGTAACCCGCTTCACGGTCAGCCCCCGTGCCCTGCGCGTCAATTTTCCGCTAGAAATTTTAGAAAACCCGACCCTGACCCTCGAAGAGAAAAATGATGCGCTGGAGAGTTTTGTTCAAAAGCGTTACGAAAAGAAAGGCGTGCGGTATTATGCGGAGGAGACGGTTTTGTATGATGAATAAAATCTAGCTCCAAATTGACGGGAAAACAGCTCGACATGGCCTTTTTAGCAAAGCACAAAGAAATACGTTTATGGGTTGGTTTCATTCTGATCGCCCTTTTCTATTTTGTTCTGCGTTGGGGGTATTTGCCTGCCGGGGCTTATTGGAGTCCTGACAATGGGTACCGCCGTTTGCAAGCAGATGCCATTCGGCTGGGCGCGGAAGGCGTTTCTTTCGATTTGCCGTATCCGGGGAAGGATATAGACCCCGCCTTTGCCTATGTACCCATCGAGGGGCATTTTTACTTTGTGCGGGCGGGCGAATTACATCTGGCGCAGTGGCCCCTCATGCCATTCCTATCCCGCCTGTTAATCGCCCTCTTTGGCGACCGTGGGGCGGAAATCATCCCCATGTTATCGGGATTGTTGTGCGTGTGGCTGAGCGGCAAACTAATTCACCGCGGGGATTTTGGAGGAGCTTGGGGAGGCATGATCCTGGCTGGTTTGTTGACCCCCATCTTAATTTACAGTTTGGTTTTTTGGGAACATAGCGTGGCGGCGATGTTAGGTATCGCCGTGGTATTTCTTCTTGCCGAGGAGGACCCCTTCACCCTCCCACGGCGTGTATTTTTGGTTTCGGGTGGCTTGGCAGGGCTGGCAGGGGGCGTCCGCAAGGAAATGCTCCTCTTCGCGGCGGCGGTGGCGTTAGTTTTGGTCATCCGAGGCTGGCACGCCCCTCCGCCCGAACGGCGCGACGTTTGGGGCAAAATTTTGAGTTGGGCATTTGCTTGTGCCATGTTGATTGCAAGTTACGGGGTAACCAGTTATCTCAAAAGTGGTCAACTTGTCCCCCCGGAGTTCCGCATCAGTGTGACGCCAGAATATGGACCAGCTTCCTATTTGGTAACACAGGGCTGGGCGGGCATTGCAAATTTTATTTTTGATGAAAAATACGGTTTGCTTGGTTCGGGATTATTGCTGGCTGTTTTCGCCTATGCCTGGGCAGGGTACAACCCCACCCCTCAACGCGAAGCCATCCAAGTGGGGTTGATGATCACAATCCTGGTGGGTAATTTCCAATTCCTGTTAGGATATTCACCCGTGGGGGATGGCATACACGGCATTTTGACCGTTAGCCCCTTCTTAATCCTGGGATTAAATCGCGAAGCGTGGAGCACACGTCTCGGACAAAATTTATTGGGCATGGCCTTGTTTTTTTTGACGCTATCCATTCTCAGTTTAGGCTTAATGACGAAACGGGGAGCCAATCAAGCCGAACTCGAATGGGGGGCGCGGTTTATGCTTGTCTTTTTCCCGTTGATGATCCCCCTTGCCGTCAAAGGGCTAAGCGCCATTCTTCAACGCACCGCAAATGCCAAAAGTCGCCTCAGCCAATGGATGGCGCGACTTCATTTTGCCACAGTCTTCCTCCTGATTGGGTTCAGCGCCATTTTGCATGGATTGGGGCTTTTGAATATTTTGATCAGCGTAAATAACAACCTTCTTTTGGAGAAAAGTCTTTTAGCCTTGCCGGAAACCCATGTCTTGACAGAAGTCTGGTGGGTTGCCGCCCAAGCCCCCGAAACCTACTGGAATAAACAATTATTTTACAACGCAGGAAAACCCTGGGATGCTTGGTGGCAACAAGCGCGCGCGCAAGGTATCACCCAAGTCGCTTACATCAGCCTGACCGAGTTGGATGAAGCTCGTTTGGCCGCACTAGCCCCACCCGGAGCGACCCTGCACCTCATCAATTCCGAATGGGTAAGTGGACGCGTTTTTGTAACCCGGCTAGAACTCACGGAGGAAGCGTTGAAATGACCAATATGGTTTAAAATATCCATATTCAAAATATCTCCCAACAGGGGGAGGCCCATTCCTAAGCCAGGCCTCCCTCTGCTGGGCTTCCGCTTTATTGAACCAAGAGACGACTATGAAACCCCACAACAAACCTATCCTCTACGTCTTCATCGCCTCCGCGATACTGATCACCTTCCTAATTCTAACTTTTTCCGCCTCTCCCCCCACCACACTCGCCTCCGGGCCACAGGGCAACCCAACCCCCGTCCCCATCACCCCCGAAGATTTATTCCTCCCCGGCACCCAACCCAACACCCTCACCACCGATTTTCTCCCCGTTTCCGACTGCCGCTGGTGCCACAGCAACTACGGCCAACAACACATCGAACCCTACTTCAACTGGGCAGGAAGCATGATGGCCCAATCCGCCCGCGACCCGGTCTTTTGGGCGGCAGTCGCCATCGCCAACCAGGATGCGGAAGGCGCGGGAAGCTTCTGCCTGCGGTGTCATGCCCCCAACGCTTGGCTTAACGGGCGTTCGGCCCCGGATGGTTCCCAACTCACCGAAAACGACTACGATGGCATTCAATGCCATTTCTGCCACCGGATGGTCGATCACACCAACGTTGCGGGTGTGGGCATTCCGCGTGACGCCGACATCATCGCGGCGCTCGGCGTCAACGTGCCCCCCGTCTTTGGCGCAGGGATGTACGTGATCGACCCGGAAGACGAGCGCCGCGGCCCCTGGAATCTCCAAGACGAAGGGTGGTACGTGCCCGACTGCACGCCTCCCCTCACGTGTGGCGAGGGCAACCCTCATCGCCCGCTTGACTGGCCCTGGGAAAGCGATTTCCACAAAGCCAGCGAAACCTGCGGTGTCTGCCACGATCTGCTCAACCCGGTTTATTCCGGGAATCAAACCGACGGCTACGCAGTCGATCCGGTCGGGCAAGCCAACCCCGATCCGGCCAGCGGCTTCCCCGAACAACGCACCTACACCGAATGGCTATTGAGCGAATACGCCACCCCGGCAGGGGTATATGCCCCCCAATTTAACCCCTACCTCCCGGATGGCATCATACACTCCTGTCAAGATTGCCACATGGCCAGTGTCCCCAACGCCTCAGCCGCCCTGGAAAGGAGCTTCGTCCCCTGCCGCCTCGAAGACGGGGTCACTCCTTGCCCCAACATCGTGACCCACGATCTGGTTCCCAACCACGACCTCACGGGGTCCAACGCCTGGGTTTTAGAAACCCTCAAAATACACCCGGTCTTTTCCGACACGGTAGATATTGATGCGCTCGATGCAGGCATCGCCCGAGCTGAGGCAATGCTCCAAAAAGCCGCCACCCTCACCGCCACTCTGGAAGCGAATACCCTATTCGTCCGGGTCATCAACGAAACCGGACACAAACTGCCCACCGGCTACCCGGAAGGGCGGCAGATGTGGCTGGAAGTGACCGCGTATGACATGAATGGCAACATTATTTATCAATCCGGGGTATACGATGAAGCCACCGCTACCCTGATCGAAGACCCAGACCTGACGTGGTTCGGCACCTGGCAGGGCTTGAGTGAGGAATGGGCCGCCGCGCTGGGGGTGGATGCGGACACCTACCATTTCCACCTCGCGCTGAACAACGAGGTGCAATTCGACAATCGCATCCCCCCGCGCGGGTTCAACAACGCGGCTTTTCTCGCGGCGAGCATTGCCCCGGTCGGGGTCACTTATGCAGACGGGCAGTACTGGGCAGATGTACAATACACCCTGCCAGATGGTGTTTTCTCGGTCACAGTGGAACTAAAACATCAAATTGCCAGCCGCGATTACATTGAATTTCTCCGCGATGCCAACTTCACCAACGATGCGGGCGATATTCTGTATGATTTGTGGACGCAAACCAATATGAGTCCCCCTATTGTGATGGCAGATGAAATGATTGTGGGCGGTTATAAGATTTACTTGCCCATTTCTATCCGACCTTAATCAACATAAGACATTAAACAGGAAAAAAATGCGCCCGACGCATCTGTCGGGCGCATTTTTAATTTTTGATGTTAAGCTTGCCCAAAGCACCTTTTCGGCGCTCCTGTTACTGGCGGGAGACTTAAGGGTTGGGGCAAGGTAATTTTCGGTTGTTTTCTCAGACATGCTGAGGGCTTGCTTTTTGGACCACGGACAATTTGCCATTCAACATTTCGAGAATTTCCAGAATTTCTTCATTTCGAGGAATATCGGACATAGAATGTCCGTAGTGAACAAATCGAGCTATCCCTGCTTTATCAATTACCACCTGCGCAGGCATCCGGCCTAACTTGAACAGGTTCACTTCCTGACCGTACAGTTTCAACACCGAATGTTTGGGATCAGGTAACCCGATGAAGGGGAGTTTTTCGGTTTCAAAATATTTTCGGAAGGCAAAAGCTGGCTC
Organism: Anaerolineales bacterium; assembly: GCA_013359445.1. Taxonomy (GTDB): domain Bacteria; phylum Chloroflexota; class Anaerolineae; order Anaerolineales; family JABWBV01; genus JABWBV01. The sequence goes on from JABWBV010000012.1 coordinate 22,331, forward strand.
CGGGCCAAGCACAATAATTTCGGCCCCTGCGGTCACAAATTTTTTGTAGTCGCGGCGCAACTGCGCCATATGCGCCTGGCAAAACGGTCAGGTAAACCCTCGATTAAACACTAACAGAATATGCTTGTGGCCCCGGTAAGTTGAAAGTTGAACTTCTTCCCCTTGAAAGTTTTTCAGGGAAAAATTCGGGGCAGATTGATTGAGTGGAATGACATTGCTCATTTATTCTCCGTGGCTTCTTTTTGGGCGAGGGCATAGGCTTCCAGGGTTCGTTCACGCGCCCAGGTGTGGTCAATGATTGGGGCGGGATAATGCGTGCCAATCACGACTCCATGGCGGTGCTGTTCGGCAAGGGGCATTTCCCAAGGGGTATGGATAAATTTTTCTGGGACCTCTCGCAATTCGGGGAGCCAGGTGCGAATGTAAGTCCCGTGTGGGTCGAACTTTTGCCCTTGTAAGATCGGGTTAAACACCCGAAAGTAAGGGGCGGCATCGGTGCCTGTGCCCGCGGCCCACTGCCAGCCACCATTATTCGCGGCGACATCTCCATCCACCAGATGTTGCATAAACCATTTTTCTCCCCATTGCCAATCGATTAGCAAATCTTTGGTGAGAAAAGAGGCCACAATCATCCTGGCACGGTTGTGCATCCAGCCAGTTTGCACGAGTTGGCGCATGGCGGCATCTACGATGGGGTAACCGGTGCCCCCTGCGCACCAGGCTTGAAACATCGCGGGATCATTCTCCCAACGAATGTTTTGCAAATCTTTCCGAAAACTGCCCTCATGGACTTGAGGAAAGTGATACAGAATTGCCTGAAAAAATTCGCGCCAGATCAGTTCGTTCAACCAAGATTCCACGCCCTGACGGCTTGCGGCAGAAGGGGCCAGTTGCATGATTTTGATCGCCGCGATGACCGCGTGGCGGGGCGATAACATCCCAAACCGCAGATACGGCGAAAGAGAGGACGTGGCGTTCAAATCCGGGCGATCACGGCGGAGATGGTAATCGTGTACCCGCGGATGAGGCCCCCGTATAAAGTTCGCCAGACGCTGATTGGCTTCGGCTTCGCCCGCCGGATAATGAACGTGAATATCCGTGTTTTCGGCAGGGAGTTCGTCGCTGGGGATTCCCATCGGGGTGGCAATCCGTTGGGGAGCTGGCAACATTTTAAACGGAGGGGGCAGGGATTTCCATGCTTTGCTAAAGGGGGTAAACACGGTGTAGGGGCGGCCATCGTTTTTTACGACTGCACGCGGATGGTGCACCGTCAGCCCAGGCATTAAGCGGAAGGGCACCATTTCAGCCACTTTCGTATCCCTTTGACGGGCATAGGGGCTATAATCCTCTTCGGCAAAGACCATGCTGGCTTTCGTTTCCGCGACCAGCTTGCAAATTTCCTGGACTGGGTTTCCTTTTCGGACAACCAGATAACTGGCCCGCACACGTAGGGTCTCATCCAACCGGCGCAAGCCTTCGACCATAAAATCCCTACGTTTCGCGCTCACCGTGGAGGACGTGAACAAGGCGGCATCCAGGATAAAAACGGGGATCACGACACTGGCATATTCCAATGCCGCCGATAAAGCCTGATTATCTGTCAGGCGCAGATCGCGCCGAATCCACCAGAGCGCAATTTTATGTGGTTGATTTTCCATAAGCCTCCGTTCTCGACTGACGCAATTATACAAAGACTGTACAATTTTGTCAATTATTTTGTACAACCCATTGACATCTCGCCCGTTATCCGCTAAAGTGTGTCCAGCAAAAAACACTGTTCGTCTTACATAAAATGTCGAACAGATTTCATTTTGACTGGCCTCTTTGCCAGCACTTCACGAACGCGTGTAAAAGAAAAAAGTTATGTCCAATGCCTCTACACATATCCCTGGCCTAATGCTCTTGTTTGGGTCAGGCGAAACTTCTGCCAGTGGTCGCAAAACCTGGGAGTGGTTGTTTCGCCAGCGACCTCACGCGCCTCGCATTGCAATCTTGGAGACCCCAGCCGGATTCCAACCGAATACAATGCTTGTGGCGCAACGTGTCAAAGAATTTTTGGAACTACGATTAAAAAATTATACCCCGTTAATTGATCTTGTTCCGGCCCGAGCGCGGGGCACCGATTTCAGCCCCGATCACGCAGACCTCCTCACGCCCCTGCTCACGGCGGACGCCCTCTTCATGGGGGCGGGGAGTCCCACCTATGCCGCGCGCCAACTTGAGGGGTCTCTCGCTTGGGACATTTTGGAAACGCGTTACCAACAGGGTGCGGCGGTCATCCTGGCGAGCGCCGCCATTTTAGCCGCCAGTTTTTTTACCCTGCCTGTTTACGAAATTTACAAGGTGGGCGAACCCCTCCATTGGTTAACCGGCCTGGATTTCTTTTCAAAATACGGCCTCTCGGCGGTGTACGTTCCGCATTGGAACAACAACGATGGCGGAACAGAATTAGATACCAGTCGTTGTTTTATGGGACAAGCCCGGTGGGCGCACCTCAAAACGCTTTTGCCTCACGGCACACCCGTCGTTGGGATCGATGAACACACTTCGCTGATTTTAGACCCGCGTGTCCGTTTGGGACGGGTTTTGGGGACTGGAAACATTACCGTGGAAATGGGCGACACGTCCAAAATCTACCCCACTGGCTCAACCGTCACTTTTGATGAACTTGGCACGTTTCCCGAATCCATCCTTTCAGAAAAAAAACTAGCCTACCATCCTCGACAAGAAATATTAGACATGATTTCCGCCGCCCAGCTTTCTCCAATGAATGGAGCTATCCCCGCGCAGGTTGCCGCCCTGATGGAAAAAAGAGCGGACGCGCGAAAACAAAAGGATTGGGCCGGGGCTGATCAAATCCGCGATGAACTCCTTGCATTGGGATGGACTGTCCAGGACACCCCTGCAGGGCCAGTCGCCACCCCCCTCTCCAATTCATAATTTTCCCTTTCACCTTTTCACCCTTCACCCTTCACCCTTTCAGGAGTTTTCCATGCCCACCTCTACCCCCACCCGTCCCTTCGATCAAACCATGTTACGGCAAATTATCAACGTTTTTGCCGTTATTGCGACCATAACAGTGAACGCCCTGGCAAATATCATCCCTTTTAACGGCCAATTGACCGGCGAAATCTCGGACCGATTTGTGGTTTATTTTGTGCCAGCAGGGTATGTATTTTCCATTTGGGGTTTGATTTATCTGGCTTTGGGGGCATTCGCCGTTTTTCAAGCCCTGCCCTCCCAACGAGATAACCCGCTTTTTCAAAAAATTGGCTACTGGTTTGCCCTCTCCTGTGCCGCCAATGCCATTTGGATTTTCTTCTGGCATTACAACTTGTTTGTTCTCTCCCTTCTCGCGATGCTGGTTTTGTTGGGCTCACTTCTGGTTATATACCTCCGTGTCAACATAGGCAAAGGCCACGGAACCCCAACTCAAGCCGAAAAATGGTTTATTCACATCCCCTTCAGTATCTACCTGGGCTGGATCACGGTCGCCACCATCGCCAATCTTACAGACGTTCTCGAATACGTGGAGTGGAACCGATGGGGGTTGGCAGATGAGGTCTGGTATCTGATCATTCTGGGGGCGGCGTTGCTCATCACTTCGGGGGTGAGTCTGCTTCGGCGGGATTTGGCCTACATGCTCGTTATCGTTTGGGCGTTTGTCGGGATTTCTGTCAAACACGCCGCCACGCCCATTGTTGCCAACCCCACTTGGGGGGCGGTGGGACTGGTGGTCCTGGTTTACATCATCGGTTGGGCCAACAGACAAAATCCGCCTAACCTAAAAAATTCCGCCGCCCCGAGGTAAAATACCCTTATGCCCACACCCCGCCAAGCCCTCGCTCGCTGGGGGGAAGACCTCGCCGAAAAATACCTGGCCCAAAAGGGGTACACGTTACTGGCAAAAAATGCGCGCACCCCTTACGGGGAAATTGATCTGGTCGTCCAACAAGGCGCCATTACCGTCTTTGTTGAGGTCAAAACCCGAACTTCGACCACATATGGACTCCCCGAAGAAGCCGTGACAACCGCCAAACAAGCGCATCTCCTCGCCTCGGCAGAGGCCTACCTCCAAAATCATCCCACGTTGGAGGGCGATTGGCGGATTGATGTCATTGCGATTCGCCGCCCCCCGCGCGCCGCCCCAGAAATCGTGCATTTTGAAAACGCCGTGAGCGGCTAAACTCCCCAAAATTTCTCGTCAAACGTTGCCCCCCTTGACCACCTCCTCGCTTCCACTCATCCTATTATTAGGTCCCACCGCGGTGGGCAAATCCGAAACCGCGCTCCAACTTGCCGAACGTTTGAACGGCGAGATCATTTCGGCGGATTCGCGCACCTTTTATCGGGGGATGGATATTGGCACGGCGAAACCTTCGCTTGAGGAGCGTGCGCGGGTGCCGCATCATCTCATCGACATTGCGGAGCCGGACGAACGGTGGAGTTTGGCCGATTTTCAACGCGCCATTTATGAAGTGGTGGATGATATTCACGCGCGGGGAAAGCTTCCTCTCTTGGTGGGGGGAACCGGGCAGTATGTCCATGCGATTACAGACGGATGGGTGATCCCCGAACAAGAGCCTGATCCCCGAATGCGGGAAACCCTCGAAAAGTGGGCCGCGGCCATCGGGGGGGAACGGCTCCACGCGGGGTTGGCGAAACTCGATCCGGACGCGGGGGCGGCCATCGATTGGCACAATGTCCGGCGCACGGTGCGGGCGTTGGAGGTGATTTTCCTGACGGGGCAACGGTTCTCGGCCCAACGGCAACGGGGCACCGCGCGGTATCGGACCATTCAGATCGGGTTAACGCGCCCCCGCGCGGACCTGTATGCCCGGATCGACGCGCGAATCGAGATGATGCTTGAGGCGGGGTGGGTGGAGGAGGTGCGTACTTTACTGGCGCGGGGATTTTCGCCGACGTTGCCATCCCTTTCGGCGATTGGGTACCGAGAGATTATTCAATATTTGCAGGGGGAATATGCGTTGGAAGAGGCGGTGATTTTGATCAAACGGAAAACGCGGGAATTTGTGCGCCGGCAGGGGAATTGGTTTAAGGCGGACGATCCCGCCATTCGTTGGTTTGAGATGAACCCTGGGGTGAGGGATGAGATCGTTAACTATCTCTTGTCAATCATTTGACAACCCATAAAGCTCTATTTATACTCAAGGTGGTCATTTGTCATTGTGGTTTTGGGGCAGGTGCCCCTTGATACGGCAAAATGATCTGGTACGCTTTTTAATATTCCACTTCCACTTTCTAACTTGCAAAGGAGATCAATATGGACGACTTTCCCTGGCGAAAAAGCTATGATAAAGGGGTGCCGCATACGCTGGATTATCCCTCCGTTCCCTTATTCTATTTTTTAGAAGAAGCGGCCAGAAAAAACCC
>JABWBV010000442.1 GCA_013359445.1 Anaerolineales bacterium
GCCTCGGGGTTGGTGCCGACGAACGCGGCGCCCGCCCGGATCAGTAACGTCGCCCGCGCGAGTTTGGCATACGTCAGGTGGCGATCCATGCCCGCGACCACGGTGTGAACAGCTGGTTCCGCGAGGTCAGAATCCGTCTCAGGTGTGAATCCTTTTTCCCGTAACGCATCGAGCAAGCCCGTTTCCCCGACGACAAATACAGGGCCCCCTTGTGGGTGTTGTTGTTGCAAATATTGGGCGGTTGCCTGGGAGGAGGTGATAATTTGCCAGGGTTCCAGATAGACGCCAAAGCCAGCGAGCTTTTCCAGGTAGGAGGCGACAGTACGCGTGGCGTTATTGGTGGCAAGGATGGTGCGTAAACCGAGGGCATGAATGCGGGCAAAGATGGCGGGCAAGTTTCCAATCGGTTCTTGATCTCGCCAGAGGACGCCATCCATATCAAGGATCAGGCTTTGGATATTGGGGATAAAATTTGGATTGGACATGAATTTTTTGAGGAAGCCTTATTATACCTGCTGGATTAAGCAAATCAGCCAGGGTCTTGCCCTGGCTGATGATTTTAAGCATGAACGGTTGATTAGGCGGGGAGTTTTATGTCGGTTTTTTCCAGAACGTGATCGACCAGGCCGTACTTTACGGCGTCTTTGGCTTCCATGTACACGTCACGATCTGAATCGCGCTCGATCACCTCAAGGGGTTGACCGGTGTGTTTGGCGAGGACACCATTTAAGAGGGCTTTGAGTTTCAAAATCTGACGGGCTTGAATTTCGATGTCCGTGGCCTGGCCTTGTGCGCCGCCCAGGGGTTGGTGCATATGGATGGTGGCATTGGGGAGGGCGTATCGTTCGCCTTTGGTGCCTGCGGTGAGGAGGACGGTGCCGAAAGAGGCGGTGACACCTATGGCAATGGTACGGATGGGGTTCGAGAGCATTTGCATGGTATCGTAGATGGCTAACCCGGCATAGATTTCCCCCCCTGGTGAGTTGATGTACATTTGAATGGGGGCTTCGGGGTCTTCACTGTTCAGGTAGAGCAGTTGGGCAACGATAAGATTCGCGATTTGCGCGTTGATAGGGGTTCCGAGGAACACGATCCGGTTGCGGAGAAGCAGGGAGTAAATGTCGTACGCGCGTTCGCCACGACCAGTGGTCTCGATGACCATGGGAATTACAGATTGTGGGTTAAACATGAGGGGTCCTTTTTCCTTTTGAGATTATTCTGTCGTTTCAGCGGGTGAGTCGGCGGGGGCCGTTTCATCGGGCAGGGTTTCGGGCATTTCAGCGGGAGGTTCGGTTGCGAGGGCGGGTTCCTCTGCGACTGGTTCAGGCGCATCTTCGGTTGAGATTTCTTCTTCGAGGGCGGTTGCCGCGGCCCGTTTTTCCAGTTCCCCGCTTGCCATGTCGCGAAGATGTTGGAGGGTTTTTGTGAGAAGGGTGTTGTTGTAAATATTGGCAGTTAAGCCACGGAGCGCATCGTCGTTAAGGGTGCGGCGGGCTTCTTTTTCGGTCATGCCAGAGAGGAGATGTCCCAGGGCATGTTCAACTTCGTGTTGAATTTCTTCGGGGCTGACCTGGACATTTTCTTTTCCGGCAATTTCAATTAAGAGCAAGGATTCTTTGAGACGTTGTTCAGCGCCGGGGCGGAGTTCTTCGCGAATTTGTTCTTCGGTGGTGTTGCGGGCTTTGAGGTAAATGTCAAAACCAATGCCCTGATTTTCGAGACGATTTTTGAGACGGTTGAAGACTAAATCGACCTCATCATCAATGGCTTCTTGGGGGTAGTTGATGGTGGTGTCTTTGAGCAGTTCTTCCAGCAGGTGCTCATCGTATTCTTCATCATAGGAGGAGCCATTTCGTTCGAGCAGTTGTTTGCGGGTATCGGCCTCAAATTCTTCAACGGTTTCGTACGGCCCCATTTTTTTGATGAAGTCTTCGTTGAGTTCGGGCACCTGGCGAGAACTCACTTTGTTTACTTCGATTTCAAAGGTTGCCGTGCGCCCTTTGAGCGAGACAGGGGATTCATCATCGTCCTCATAGTCTTCCGGGTAGGTATAGGTGGTGGACTTGGTTTCTCCGGCGGTGGTACCAATCAACATGCGGGAAAAGCCGGGGAAAGGCCATTCGGTGTCGGTGGCTGACTTTTCGGGTTCGATGATGACGGGGTAGGATTCGTGATCGATGAAGGGGGCGGTTTCTTCGTCGTCGGTCAGTTTTCCGGTCAGGATGATGTTGACGAGGTCTGACTCTTCTGCGGGCCGTTCAACCACGGTAACTTCTGCGTACATTTCACGCATACCTTCAATCGCTTTGGTAACATCTTCATCCTTCAGTTCTGGTTTATCGTAGGGGAGACGGACGCTTTGGAAATCGCCTAAATGAACTTCGGGGGCGAGGGGGACGATAAATATGGCGGTTGGTGGGGTGTCTTCTAATTTGAGGCTTTCGAGTTTTCCCGGGCCATAAGGTTTAACCCCGCTTTCATCCAGCATTTTGGGATAAATTTCGTCAATTAAGCCTTCGATCGCTTCTTCAAGGATGCGGCCTTCTCCGATATGGCGGATCACCATCGGGTAAGGGGCTTTTCCGGGGCGGAACCCGGGGATGTGGGTGTTACGTGCGAGTTTTCGAGCCGCTTGTTGTTTCTTTTGCTCAATTTGGGTAGGATCTAGGTCAACCGTGACCACGGCCTGGTGATGTTCGTTATGTTCCAGTTGGATGTTCAAAATGGGGGGTCCTTGAATAATGGTAGAGATTCGCCTCCCGTAAAATCACGGAAGACCCTATGTTTTCTTATGAGGAAGAAGGGGGTCGAACCCTTACGCCTTTCGGCACATGATCCTAAGTCATGCCTGTCTGCCAATTCCAGCACTTCCTCAGAGGCGCAAAATTATACGCGAACGCGATCAGAGCGTCAATGAAGTGAGATTTTCTATAATTTTTTCTTACACAACTCCAATAGCAGAAGGGCAAGGGTATAATTATTGAACCCGTCATATACGGAAACGCCACTTTTTGGAGTACTATTTTGAGTCGTGTGATCAATCCTAATGCTTTGGGGAAAGAAAGAGACCGATTAGCCAAAGCCATTTATTTAGCCTTGCGGGAATTAGCCCAGCAAGCCTCCATGGAAACAAAAACTTACGATCTTGCCGCTTATATCGTGTTGTCGCTGGAAACCATTGCGGAGACGATTGACCCCTCTGTGCAGGCCTGGGAAAAGCGGGGATATTGGGTTAAGGCAGACCGTTTTCGGATGGACTGGATGTGGACCGGTCAATATGCTAAAGACCTGCGCGCCGCTCTGCTTCTCGATGACTGGGCTCAGGTGGCCTTACTTTCCGGTAAGATCGGCGGCAAACTCAACGGGATCAAACTTCCTGCCAAACACCGTATTGGGCAACCGTGGGTAGGAGCCTGGCAACAGTTCTCAAAAGTATAAGTGCTGGTTACGTCGATAAAAAAAGGGACAAAACACCATTTTCCTCCCCTAATTCGAGTCTTACCTCTTCGGGGATGAGTAATCGCTAAAAAAAACGCCGCCCTTTTGGGCGGCGTTTTTTTTAGCGACAATAAAGTTTAGCGTTGATAAGAGTCACGGTCACGCGAGTAGGGGCTGTAGGAAGAGGAGCGTTCAGGGCGGTTCATTCTTGTTTTTATCGCAACGGCGTACACAGAAATACCATCTTCGGGATCAAAGGCTGGGAAACCTTCGATGATTAATCCTTCCGTAAGTTCTCCGCTTGACCCGACCAAACGATCCCAACTCCTTTCAGGGACATAAACCCGATAACTGGTATTCTCGGCTGGCGCCGGGAGTTCTCGCGGAAGATTGGGGACCCGAAAGCTGGTCAGGGTAAACGAGACGTAACCCGGGCCACGAAATACTTCATCGGGGATGCCGATAAGGGTGATTTTTGCGGTGGTTGCGGCCCCTGAGGGAGCCGGAGAGCGGCGTGGTTTAGCGGCTGAGCGTGGGGGAGGCGGGGGGGTCTTTTTCTTGGGCGGGCGCAATTCATCTGGCATGTTCGGCCATATACGCTGTCTTTGCTCGTTGGTCATCCGGCGAGAAGCAATGTACATGAAAGCTTCGCCGGGGGAACGGCGCGTGCCATCGGGCCGACGGACACCTTCTTGCGCTTCCATATCGGAGACGATTTCCAAGACCGATTTGGCTAAGTCCGTGCCGCAGAGTTGGGCAATCTGGGCGATAAGTTCCTTTTTCTCGGCATCCTCTTCTTTGAGTTTGCTGGTAGCCTGATGGGCAAATAATTGCGCTTCTGGACCAATTTCAATTGGGACAACTTTTTTCTTATGAGGCAGTGAAGGGAATACTATCTTCTTCTGTTCATCTGTAATATGTTCTTTCGCGATATGGAAGAAGACACCGCCGGGCGTCCGGCGACGCGCTTCACGTTCATTCGAGATAAACATCCCCCCTTTGTTTTCCACATCTCTGGTTTTTTCTAATAAATCCTGGACAAAATCTTCTCCAGTAATGTCAATTAAGCGCTGGATTTGTCCCAATGCGCCTGAATTATTCTCATTTAACTCGTTGGCAATCTCCGTTGCCAAGCTACTTATAGGGGTAGACGAAATCATGAATGTTCTCCTTGGTATAACAAATGTACATGGAGTGATCTTATCACGTTTGTCAGGACAAAAAAAGGATTTTCCTTACTCATTTCAAGAAATTTCTATTGACACGTCTCGCTCAAAATGTTAATATTACATTTGTTGGGAGCGCTCCCAACAAATTACTTTTTCCAAAACGGTTAATTTTTTCCAAGTTGTAGATCTCAACCATTCCCACAATGACAAGTGACATGATTAACAGTTTGACACTTGAAATGGTAGCCGAAAAAGCTGGCGTCTCTCGTTCTACGGTATCGAGGGTGGTGAACAATCATCCCAATGTACGAGAAGATGTACGCGAACGGGTGTTGATGATTATCAAGGAAACAGGCTATCGCCCTCATCCCGCCGCTCGTTCTTTAGCTTCTCACCGCACCCACGTCATTGGCCTTGTCATTCCCCGTAGTACTCACACATTTTTTACCGATCCATATTTTCCAGCCCTAACCGAAGGGGTGGCTGAGGCGTGTAATTTGCACGATTACACCCTTTCCTTATTCCTGATCAAGACCGAAGAAGATGAACGGCGTTTGGTTCCACGGCTTATTGGAAAGGGTTTCGTGGATGGGTTGATCATTCAGGCAACACACTTGGGGGATAATTTTTTGCCGCAGTTGAGCAAAGGAAATGTGCCTTTTTTGGTTGCGGGAAGGCCGATGAATGCCCCAGAAGCAAATTTCATTGATGTGGACAATGTCGGCGGGGCATTCGATGCCGTGCTTCATCTCATTCAATGTGGACGGAAAAAAATTGCTACTGTCACCTGTGCGCTAAATACTTCAGTAGGTGTGGACCGGTTTGAGGGGTACAAGAAAGCCCTTTATGCCTACGGAATCCCAATGGACGAAAAGCTAATCTTCGAGGGAGAGTTTACCGAACAAAGTGGATACAAAGCCGCCAAAAATATTCTCCCATTCTCCCCGGATGCAATTTTCGTCGGCTCCGATACGATGGCCTTAGGGGTCATCCGGGCGATTAAAGAAATAGGCTTAGAAATTCCAAAAGACATTTCAATTGTTGGGTTTGATGATTTGCCTCCTGCTATCCAGGTAGAACCCCCCTTAACCACTATCCGCCAACCCGTGCGCCGGTTTGGTGCCAAAGCGGTTGAAACGCTCCTCGATATTGCAGAGCAGGCCGCCGGCATTCCCCGGCACATCATTCTTGGCACGGAACTCATAGTCCGTGGTTCCTCAGTTTATAGATAAGGCTGGTACATATGCCATATATCCATTGTGAACCGCCCCACCCAAAATCCCTGTTAAGGCTTTTTCCTGTGGGAGGGTGGGGTAAACATGTCCAGCCTGAGAGCGTTCTCATTGAGAGCGTTCTCATTCTGAGGGCGTTTTCATCTTGAACGTCTCATTGGGAGCGTTCTCTGGGAGCGTTCTCAAATATTTCATGCACGCATGTTATCACGCACACACGCTTGCCATTAGGAGGTAGGTATCGAACAAAAAATATCTCAACGCTTCTCATCTTCTCATACAAAAAATGTTAGATATTTATTTTTATAGGAGTAACCCCATGACGAAAAAACTGTTGACCCTGTTGAGCCTGCTCATGATTGCGAGCATGGTGTTAGCGGCCTGCCAACCGGCGGCTACGGA
>JABWBV010000443.1 GCA_013359445.1 Anaerolineales bacterium
CCCCCTGGATCACTCAACGCGGCTTCACCGAGCGCGAAACCATCGCCCTCGCCGACATCATCGCCGACCTCCTGCACGCCTGCCAACCCTATAAACTTGCGGACAGTTCCCGCACCAAAGTGGACTTCGCCGCCCTCCGCCAGGCCCGCGAACGCGTCAGCCTCCTCGCCGAAAAAGCCGGGATTGACTTCACCCCGACGAACAGCGGCTACCCCCACTTCCCCCACCGCGACACCGTCCCCGCCGACGTGATGGAATGGGCGATCTTCTCCGTTACTGGCGAAAAAGCCCCCGAATTCATCAACTTCGTCACCACCAGCGACGCCGAGGCCCTCAAACCCGGCGATAGCCAGTTCACCCAGGTCTACACCACCGCCGGAACTGCGGAAGGGTACTTCCGGTTCGACGGCGTGCTGAACCGTGCCAAAGAAGGCGGATATCTGCTCCGTGTCAAAGCCAAAGACGCCAACACCGTCGGCCTCTGGCTCCGCGATTTGTCCGATGGCTTCGTCGCGTTCGAGGCCGACCCCACCCGCAAAATCCCCGGCCCCGTCTCCGTCCAAAACGCCGGGCACGGCATCGGCTTCAGCAAAAAGGCCCCCGAACCGACCACAAAAGACTCCCCCGTTTCCAATCTCAAACCCTACTTCATCGGTTCCCACGAATTCCTACAAGTTCCCACAAATTCCCCCGCCCTCCCCTCCTTCACGTGGACTGACCCCTCCGATCCCCCCCTCCGTCGCACCCCCCTCTACGCCACCCACGTCGCCGCGGGCGCGAAAGTCATCCCCTTCGCGGGGTGGGAGATGCCCGTCTGGTACACTACCGTCAAAGAAGAACACGCCGCCACCCGCACCGCCGCAGGGCTGTTCGACTGCGCGCACATGGGCGTCTATCAAGCCGAAGGGCCGGATGCCTGCGCCTTCCTCGACAGTGTAACCGGCAACGACATCACCTCCCTCGCCGTGGGCGACTCCCTCTACACCCACTTCCTCGACCCCGACGCAAACGTGATTGACGACCTGCTCGTCTACCGCCGCGGCGTGGAAAAATACCTCGTCGTGGTCAACGCCTCGAACGACGATAAAGACTGGGCATGGCTCAACGCGGTCAAAGATGGCAAAGTGAAAGTAGACAACGCCCGCCCCTGGACGCGTGCCTTTGGCCGAAACGTAAACCTCCGCAACCTCCGCGACCCGAAAGAAGGCGCGGATATGAAAGTGGACCTCGCCCTACAAGGCCCCAAATCCCGCGACATCCTCCTGTCCCTCGACATGGACACGGACACCAAAAACCGCATCAAACGCTTGCAACGCACCCAACTCTGCGAGGCGAAGATCAACGGCCTCGACCTCGTTGTCTCCCGCACGGGCTACACCGGGGAGCGCATGGCCTTTGAACTCTTCGTCCATCCCGACAAAGCGGTGGAACTGTGGGATGCCCTGATCGAGCACGGCACCCCGAAAGGGTTGAAACCGAACGGCCTGGGGGCGCGTGACTCGCTCCGTACCGAGGCGGGTTTGCCTTTATACGGGCACGAGATGGGCGGTGAGTTGAATCTGGGGGTGTCTGAGGCGGGGTTCGGTAGCTACGTCAAAACGTACAAGCCCTGGTTCATCGGGCGGGATGCGTACATGGCCCGTGAGGCCAAACGGGCGGCTGAAGTCGTGCGCTTCACGTTCGAGGAAACCGGAGTCCGTATGGCCCACAATGGGGACCCGGTGCTCGACAAACGGGGTCGGACGATTGGGGTGGTCACCAGTTGTGCGGTGGATAAAGAAGGGTATCTGACCGGGCAGGCGTTCCTCGAAGATAAATATCTCGAAGAAGGCACCCCGATCCTGATCTTCCAATCCGCCCCCGACAAACCCGGCAAGGCCCCCGCCGCCCTCCGCTTCGGCGACCGGACGGCGATCCCCACCCCTGCGAAAGTGGTGCGCCGCTTCCCGAAAGCGTAAACCTCTCCGAAAAAAAAGAGCGCTGAGCCTGTACAGGCTCAGCGCTCTTTTTTTGGGGGAAAATTACTGCAACGCCGCCCGCAGGTTTTTCCAGCCCCCGTCGGTGAGGACCCCGTGTTGGCGGAAGGAGTGAATGACTTCGAGCGGGGTCATGCCGGAGTCCACGATTTGGACATTTTGGGTGTAGTCGCAATTCGGGTCTGGGTAGGGGAGGGTGGAGGTGGGGATGCGGTTGAGGTGTTGCCGGATTTCGGTGTAGGAGAAGGGGGGGAAGAGGCTGGTAAACAGGCATTCGGGGATGATGCCGGTGACTTTTTTACTTCGATCTAACGATTTGGTGATGGGGATACGCGCCCCTTCTTTGACCCGTTCTTTGAGGTGGCGGATGTCGAGGATGAGTTGGGCCGCGCGAGACTCTCCAAGTTCTCGGCGGACACGGGCGAAGTATTGGTTGAAGCGTTTGCCATGTTCCACGCCAAAATAGGCGGGGGGGTGGTAGAGGTTGATGTCAAAATCCAGCCATCCGTACCCTGGCACCGGGGCGGAGATGTTGAACACCAGGCCCGGAAAAACACTCCACGAACGCACCCAATTGAATTTTGTGTCTCCTTCACCGCGAAAGGTTTCGGCGAGGGCTTTGCGGGTTGCGCCGATGGCTTCCACGAGTTTGGGGTCCATGCCCCATAGTTTGGCGATTTCGGTGATGCCGGTGTGGTTGGCGACCAGGGAATAAGTGTCCGTTGGGGTCCAGTCGGTGTATTGTCCCCGGGGTCCGGTGGGGATGTTGAGGAACATGATATCCAGGTCGGGGACCGGATCGGTGTTGGTGCCGCGCCCGTATGAGCCGATTTCCCCGTAGTGGATGTGGTGGGTGGGGGTGTCCGGGTAGTAGATCGGTTTGAGGGCCTTTAAAATGGCCTGTCCAGCCTGTTCGCTCAGGTGTTGCTGTTGTTCAATTTGGGCGAGGAGGGGATGGGGATCATTCATGTTGCGAAAATTATATCCGATATGAAGGGGGGGAGTGTTGCGGATGCGTGTTTAGTTTGTTTTTCGGTTGAATGGTAGGCATGGAATATAAAAAGTCCCTGGAAAAACCAGGGACTTTTTATTTTGGATGGTTTTGGGGTTATCGTGCCAATTCGATTTGGGCGTGTTTGACAACCCGATCTGGAAGGTCTACCAGGCTTGTACAGGTTCCGCCTGTACACTTCCGAACGACGATATTGTCAACATAAACGCCGTGTGGCTCGTTGAATGAGGAGTCGCTGAAAAAGCCGATGGCGACCCAAACATTGGGTTGACCGCGGAGGTCCCCGAGGGTGTAGACATTGGTCAAATCTAAGACGAAATCTTCCCATCCAACGGTATCTGCACTATAACAATCGCCATAGAAGTTGTTGTTGTTGATGGAGGCGTAAAAGCAAAATTCGTCCCATCCATCTTCCAGGGAAACCCAGCCTTTCATGATCATTTCGGCATCTGTAGCCCCCACCAGACTGAAGGAGGGGGAGATCATGACCGATACGATATCGTTGGGATACGTGCCGCCACAGCCCAAACCCGACCCAAGCGAGCCGCCACCAATGCCCCAGCCGCTCGAGCTTCCTTCAAACACTTGGCAGGTACGTTTTCCCCATTGGTATTGGCCGGATGTGTTGTCATCCATTACCCATGCCCCCGGGAAACTTCCTTCAAAATTTTCGGTGAGGAGGTTGGTCCAACCGCCGGTGGGGGTGGGGGTTTTGGTGGGGATGGGACCGCCGTCGTAAGGGAGACAATTGGTGACGCCGCGTGAGATGATGGGGGCGTAAACATTGCTCGCTCCAACCATGGTCGGTTGTGGCGTGATGGTGGGGAAGGGGGTGCAGGTGGGTAGGGGGGTTTTGGTCGGCGTTTTGGTGGGGGTGGCGGTGGGGCCTGCCGCAATGGACCAGCCCATATCGGTAAACATCCCTAACATGACTGGGCCGGGCGCGTGGTTGGCTTCGCCGGGGCCGATGCTGTAGGTCATCAAAGCATTGGCGGTGCCGTTGAAACTTTCGGCCAGGTGGGAATAGCTGGAGCCTGCTCGCCAACCCAAATTTGGGATGAGAGTGATCAAGGGAACGCGAGAATTTCCATTGGCGGCATTTGCATTGGGGCCGTCAAAATAAACCACATTGCTGGTCAGTTGCGATCCGAGCTGGCTGGAGTAATTGGGGAAACTTAATAAGGGTGCCCCAGCCTCATTCTCGGTGAAACGGTCATAAATGCTTGGAATGTTTGACTGTTGGGGTGCCCAACATCCTAAATCGCTTCCACCGCAACTATTGCCATAGCTCATTAACCCGAAGAAACCCAATCCGTGTCCAATCTCGTGCAAAACAACGCTGACAAAATCAATGGACCCTCCAGGATTTCCGTTGGTGCCAAAGTACCAGTTTGGATAAGCACTATTGAATTCGGCAAAAATATCCACGCCTGAGTACAAATCAGTCCCAGCCAGTTTATTCGCAAGGGCCACTGGATACCAGGTATTGGCAACGGGTGCATTAGAAAAATCGCTAATCAGTGTTGCAGCCCTGGCACCCCCTAAAGTGTTGCCTTCCATAATTCCCCATTCGGCCTCCACGATGATGGGAATAGGTGAAGTGATTTGTGTTTCCCAGATACTTACTGCGTACTCAAATGCAGCCTGGGCATTCGAATCCCACGAGCCAATATAGTTGACGGTGATGTTTGCGGTTTGGGGCGCATTGAGCAGAAATTCCTGCGGGGGCAGGTTTTTCACTGGGTTTGCAGAGGGTTCCCCTGCGACGATCCACACTTTGGGGGGATTTTGCATCGTAGCCATTTCCGGTGTTTGGGCCGCCCCAATCG
Source organism: Anaerolineales bacterium (assembly GCA_013359445.1). Classification (GTDB taxonomy): domain Bacteria; phylum Chloroflexota; class Anaerolineae; order Anaerolineales; family JABWBV01; genus JABWBV01. The sequence goes on from JABWBV010000443.1 coordinate 4,818, forward strand.
CGGCACCCGTGACGACGATGCCCACCATCGCCAGCATCGTTAAAACAAACCAAACGGTTTTGTTGGGGGAAGGGTTTTTCATATGAGATACTCCATTGAAAAAAAATTGAGAAGCCCGCTTTTCTACCTGACATCTTGGGAACGGCGTTTGTCCATCCTCATGTTGAACGTGCGCCTTCAGAATCTGAAGCGGCCATCTGAACGCCGTTCCTGGGTGGGTATTCAGTAGAATAAGGCCCGATAGGTTCGGGCGAATGATAACATGAGTTGTTCATTTTTTCGGGGCTTTTTTTTAAGTTCCGTCCCATGTGGCTCCCCTCAAATAGACTACCGACTTACCAAAACGAATCGGTACTTCGTTTGAATGAAGTACCGATTCGTTTTGGTAGACTATATAGTCTACTTTACAACCCGTAGCTCGCCCGGGTGCGGGTGGTGCCATCCCGCATGATGACGGTGTCGTTCAGATTGTCTTTGAGCCAGGTTTGGGCAAAGCCTTCGTCGTCCAGCCCTTTGTTGGCGGCATTTTTGAACTTACCGCCATAGGCTTTGACAGCGGTACGCAGGGCACTGGAGGCGCGGAAGGTCGGTTTGACTTGACCCTGCGTGTCGGCAGTTACGCCCAACGTACCCAGTTTGCCCAGGCTCACGTGGATGCCCCGGTTGACCCCTTCGGTGATCAGGTCGAACAGTTTATAGGTGATATTAATCGCATCACCCGTGTCCATTTCCGAGACTTTGGCGAGTTCGCGGCCAATGTCTTCGAGGTCCCAGGTGTCTTCCCGGACGGGAGCGACCCGGAGTTTGCTGATCAGAGAGAGTAGTTTGATTTCGGCCATGGTGTTTTGTCTCCTTGTTATGGCGTATTCAGGGTGTAAAAAAAGGTGAAAGGTGTACGAACTTCCCACATATGTTTGCGGCGGTTCGATGGGGAATGGAGGGTTTCTTGCCGCAGGGTGATTATACTTGAGATTTTTTGGGGGGGGATTATTTCTCGCCGAGAAGTTGGGGAGTCGTTAAAGAAGCGGAGAACCACTGAAACGCTGAGGGGGGTGAGAGCGCTAAAGGACGGCTTCAGGGCTTTCATTTTTTTTCTCAGGGAAGTCAGTGGTTCCAGGGGTAACGCAGTTAAAAAGCCTTCCCCCGGCTTGCCGCCGGGGGAAGGGATAAAGTGAATAAGCCAAATTCTTACTTAAACGAGAAACCATATTTAGAAATGACCCGCTCTAGTTCAATCATAGACGGTTGATATTCTTTGTCACTCAACTTCTTGGATTCTTTCATTACTTCGCTTTTGGGTACACCTATCAACTCAAGAATTGACAAGAAAGATGCTTCCTTCACGAAAATATTGTCATCCACAGAAAAGGATTTAATTAAAGTATCCTCGGGCCACTTTGAACGAAGACCTAAAATGCT
>JABWBV010000444.1 GCA_013359445.1 Anaerolineales bacterium
GCCCGTAGTGGGGGCGCAAAGGGGGATTTGATGTTCAAGCGCAGTCTCTACAAAAGCCTGAATCGAAGAAATAGCCACACTGTCGGGAAGCATGAAGATCGCATTCATATCATCTGGCATCTCTTTCAGAGCCAGAACCATCTCAGCCCCATTTCTCGCTTCACGAGGTGTGATCTCCACGCCCATATCTGGGGCTACGGCTTGAGCTTTTGCCAGCGCATACTCGGCACTTTTGTCCTCAGGATTGTAGGGAATATAAATTCTGGTGAGGACTTTGGGGGAGACGACATCTATTAACCAATCAAGACGCAAAGTTTCACTGCTCAAGTTGGTCACACCAGTCAGGTTTCCCCCCGGATTACTCAAGCTATTCACCAATCCCGAGCCAACGGGATCAGTCACCGGAACAAAGACGACTGGAATCTGAGACTCGGCGGTCGCGGCTTTAGCGGCCTGGGCGGAAGGGGTCGACAATGCCAGAATCAGGTCAACTTCTTGTTCAACAAAATTTTTAGCGATTTCAAGAAGTGCCTCTTGACTTTTCGCCGGCCCTTCATAGAGGTAGCGAATATTTACGTCTTCTTGATATCCGAATTCCTCCATTTGTTTATTGAATCCTTCAAAGGCCGAATCCATGGCTGGTGAAAAACTGACCACACCGACCGTGATCACCTTTTCGTCAGGTTCCGACTGGCACCCGACGAATCCAGCAAGGGCAAGCAACAAAAATCCATTACATACCAGACGCCAAAACCAGGATTTTTTCATCACAGCTCCTTCGTCCTCAAAATATCCCTCGGTTTCATTGGATGTACCCAATGAAATCTTGAATTATTTCAGGGTCTTGATCAAAGATGGTTCAAAAAAGCACGTTTCCCCAGGCGGGAATTCCACCCATTGCCCCTATTCTATCTTAAATTTCTCTATATTCATATTTGGATTTATGGATTTTACAACAATGATTTTTTACATCTTATCGAATAGAAACAAAAGCCTCCGGTAAATTTTCTTTACCGGAGGCTTCCCCTTGGAGCATATACGTCCCATCTAACTACTTAACTTGTACAATGCAATTCTTTGAACAATTTTTGCACACCCTTTGGAAAGTCACTTCGCCCGCTTTTGGACACAACTGTGGAAATTAGGCGGATCACTGGAGAAATCCCCCCTCCTGCTCTCGTCTCAGAGATTGTAAAAAACCTCATTCCGGAGGGTCTTGAAGATTCTTGCTCTCTTTTTGTACATTCTTGCTATGAATGAACGCCCCCGGCGTTTGGCCGTTGATCCGCTGAAAATGCCGAGATAAATGGCTCTGATCGGCGAACCCTACCCGGCGCGCAATTTCTGCAATCGTTAACTTTCCCTCTTTCAGAAGCCGTTCTGCCTGCAGGACACGCATCCGAATCAAATACTGGTGCGGCGATAAGCCAGTTGTTACCTTAAATTGACGAGAAAAATGACTGACGCTCAACCCAACAATGGCGGCAAGTTTATTTAAGGTCACATCTTGATGGAGATGCTCCTGAAGGTAGTGCTTAATCTGTTGTAAATATGCCGGCGACAAGCCATGCGGAAGTACCCTTGGTGAAATCTCGAAGGATGCATAATTACGAACCAGATGGATGAGCAAAGTGTCCATGAGCGCTTCAACGTACAGGGAACTCAACGCTTCGCTATGTTGCAGTTCGGCAAGTAACCCGCGCCCAATTTGCTCCACCAACGGATCGTATCCGTTGAAAACATGCCGCAGTTTCGCCGAAGGCAACTCTCCCTTCAGAATGGGGTCCAAAATTCCAGGGTAGAAGTAAAAATGCAGGATGGTGGCGGTGAAATTCACTCGCCAGGCCGAGGAGAAACCCTTTGGCAAAACACAAATACAGCCTGGCCCTATTTTTTTTCGAAAAAAACGCCCCTCAAAAGTGTGTTCCAAGACCCCTGCTCCTGAAATCTGAACAGAAACCCGATCCAGGCTTGTCAGGATAGCCGGTTCCTGAGCAAAGTCCTCCATTGGATAGGTACGGATACACAGCGCGGCAAACCGCCCTGTTTCCTGGGCGGATATGATCCCCAATAGTTCGCTTTCAGAAGGAGGATATTGTTTATAAAACCCTAAATTCGTTTGCGCTTGCATGATGACTTCCTGGTTGTCCTCCTACTTTACTGCCGGTGCGTTTCCTAAACGTTTGCGGGGGCGTTTCAGGCAATTTATCCAGAAAAATAAAGGGAATTAGACTATAATGTTCCTGTGCCTCACTTGGAAATTGTGTTATTGGGACTTCCAACCATCAAAATAGACGGCAACCCGATGCACTCGGATCGCCGGAAGGTCACCGCGTTACTCTCTTACTTGGTCGTCACGGGAGGCACCTACACCCGCGAACAATTAGCAACTTTACTCTGGCCGGATTTTGAACGGGAAAGTTCCCTAGCTTATTTGCGCCGCACCTTGTGGGAGCTAAACCGGGCTTTAGGCAAAACCTGGCTTAAAACCGAGCGCGACCTTATTCGTTTCGAGCCAACCTCTGATTTCTGGTTGGATACATCCGCTTTTACCGGGTTGTTAACCCAATATCGAGAGACCAAACGCCAGGGTGGCGAGGGTCTCCCCTTTCTGGAAACCGCAACCGCGCTTTATCGGGGAGATTTTTTATCTGGCTTTAGTGTGCCCGATAGTGTGGGCTTTGAAGAATGGCAATTCTTTCAGACCGAATCCTTGCGCCGAGAATTTGCCTGGGCACTTGAAAAACTCGTGGAAGAATACGAACACCGCGAGAAATTTACCCTGGCCTTCCCTGTCGCCCGCCGTTGGTTAACCCTCGACCCCTTCAATGAAACCGCTCATTGCAGTTTGATGCGGCTGTATGCCCACATGGAAGATCGCGCCGCGGCCATACGCCAGTATGAAGCATGTGTCCACGTACTCAAAACCGAGTTGGATGTGCCTCCTCAACCGGAAACCACCGCTCTGTATGACCAAATCCTGCGCGGCGAATTTCGAGGCGCGCGTCCCGATTCGGGAATCCCACTCCCGTCCGTTTCCACTCCGGCGGTGGGCCGGTTGCCTGTGCCTTCTACCCCTTTCATCGGGCGGCGGACAGAACTGGAACAGATCAAATCCCTCATTCTAAGCCCAGCATGTCGGTTGCTCACCCTAACCGGCCCCGGTGGCATGGGGAAGACGCGGTTGTCCATTCAAGCCGCCGTCGAAAGCGCCAGCGTCTTTTCGGATGGGGCCTTTTTTGTCCCGCTCGATTCGCTTAATGTGGGAGATTTAATTGTGCCCGCGGTGGCCCGGGCGCTGGAGTTTTACTTCTACATGGGTGAAGAGCTACCCCGCCAGCAGTTACTGGATTGTTTTCGCGGCAAACAACTGCTGTTGATTTTGGATAATTTTGAACATCTCATCGACGCAGAAAATCTGGCGGTGGTTTCAGAAATCCTTGCGACCGCCCCGGGGGTGAAGATTCTGATGACCTCGCGTACCCGGCTGAGTTTGCAAGGCGAATATGTATTTCCGGTCGTAGGGTTGGATTTGCCCCCGCGCCAGACTTTTACAACCTCAAACATCTCTGAAGCGTACATTAAGTCTTTTAGCGCCCTGGAATTATTCGTGACGCGCGCCCGTCGGGTTCAGCCCAGCTTTCACCTAACGCCGGAAAACCTCCCAGCGGTAAATCTGATTTGTCAACTAGTGGAAGGAATGCCGTTGGGGATTGAACTGGCGTCCGCGTGGCTGGAGTTGATGTCCCCCCAAGATATTGCGACGGAAATTACCCAAAACCTCGATTTTCTTGAATCCTCTCTCAAGGACATCCCTGCCCGTCAGCGGAGCCTGCGCGCGATTTTCGAGTCATCCTGGAAATACCTCGATGTCCGGGAGCGAGAAGTATTTCTAAGAATGAGTGTTTTTCAGGGGAGTTTTTCACGCGAGGCCGCACAGATCGTGAGCGATGCTTCCTTAAGAAACTTGCTCGAATTGGTCAATAAATCCTGGTTGCAGGTTGATGCGCGCGAATTGACTCTGAATGAAGGGCGTTTGCACCTGCATGATTTGCTTCGCCAATACGCCAACGAATTACTGAAAGCCGATCCCGTGGCCTGGCAGTCTGCCAAAGATCAACATGCGGCGTATTTTGCAGAGTTTGCCGCCTATCAGGGAAAAGCCATGCGCGGACCCGGACAAATCCCGGCATTAAATGCCCTGGCGACCGAATTTGAGACCAATCTTCGCGTGGCCTGGCAGTGGTATGTGGAGCAAGGGAATTTTTCGGCGATTGTCGGGCAGATGCTCCCTGGCATCTTTGCCTTCTGCCTGATTCGGAGCCTCTGTCCGGAACTGATTCCTCTGGTCAAAGAAGCGAGACAGGTGTTGGAAAATAATCTGGAGGCCGAGCACCGGCTTCATTGGGCGATCTTGCTGACGGCTGAAACCCATATGGAAGTTCGCTACGGCCTGATTGAGGATCGGCCGCGCGAGAAAATTGTAAAGCTCTGGAAAATGGTCCAAGACCATCAGCTTGCCTCTGCAATGGGAGGGTGGTTTGTCTTCCTTGCACGAGAATATGCTTATGAAATTGCCTTTGCTGAAGGGAAACATGAATTGAGCGTGGCAGTGTCCCAGCTTCGGAAGCGGGTTCAAACTGGGGAGGCTGATCCCTATTCGTTGGGCTGGAGTTTGCTTATTTTGGGGCGGATGTCTATGAAGGGGACACCCCAAGACGCCGAACAACACCTCACGGAAGCCCTGCTAATTTTCCAAACGGCGGGCGTTTCCTACGAACAGGCCTTAACCCTGCTCTCTCTCGGCGACACCTCCCGGCGAAAAAAACGCTCCATTTCAGAAAGCGTCGAATTTTTCCAGGCGGCGCGCCAACTTTTTGAGCAAGTAGACGATCCGTTTGGCGTGGCAACCATCTGGCGCGTCCTCGGAGAAATCTACTTACAGGAGAAGGATTTTGAACAGGCCTTTGTCGCCTTCAAAGAACAGGGCATGGTATACGAAAGAATCGGAAACCGCCCCCCGCCTTCCGGCTCCGGAACTTTTTTTGGCAGTCGTGAAGTTGGATAAACAGTCCAGTCAAAAGCCCCGGTAACATGAAATTCACCGGGGCTTTTGATTGGAAAGGTAAGGACGGGAATTATTTTAATCTGGCTTCCAATCCTTGAATGAATAACGGTTTGTAACTGCTCAGGCATATTGAGGAAACTTTCCCAATAAAGGGTGAAATGGGAATACACACCCCTTTTCACCCTTTTTCGGGCTAACCGCTCCTCTGATTGAGCAATTACGCTGAATCTCGTTCAAATCTTTTCCGAAACGCCTGGGAAACGATTAGGAAACGAGGGCTAGATATACTCAGCAAATATATAAAGACTGGGGGAGGTTATAACGATACTTTTGAGATTAACCTTTCAGGAATGATTATCGGAGTAAGTGAGAAAGAGCAGGGCTGGGTTAGCCCTGTGAGATAGCTGAGAGTCGGGTGACAAAATCCGTCATTTGACTAATCCCAAAATCTATATTTTTGATAAAGGAGAAACCATTATGATTCTCATTGTTGGCGCAACTGGCATCCTGGGCGGTATGATCGCTCACCACCTGATAGGGCAAGGTCAAAATGTACGCGTTTTATTACGCCACAACTCGCCCGCCGCGGAACTCGCGAAACATTATCTCGCAACCAATCCTCAATCTCTGATAGAGGCAGGTGCTCAGCCGGTTTATGGCGATCTCAAGGACAGACCCTCATTAGAAACAGCCTGTGTTGGGATAGAAACCCTCATTACTACAGCCAACGCGGCCTTACGAGGGGGCGAGGATAATTTTTTGACAGTGGATTTACAGGGAACCACCCAACTCGTCGAAGCGGCTCGCACGGCAGGTGTGCGGCACTTTATTTATGTATCTGCGGCTGGCGCAGTCCCTGGACATCCCCATCCCCTCTATGATGCCAAAGGACAAATAGAAGCAATCCTACGTGCAAGTGGCATGGACTTTACGATTCTCTCACCTGGCGTCTTTATGGAGGTATGGATGGGCACGGTCATCGGTATTCCCCTGCGCGCAGGCCAGCCTGTTACCCTAGTTGGGGAAGGTGCTCGAAAAGTGGCTTTTGTTTCAATGGTAGATGTGAGAGCGTTGCAGAATAGCTGAGAAAAAAGGGGTGTTTTGTGAGAAGATTAAGGTGTCATCCAATAACTTTTCAACAAAACACCCATGCCGATTCT
>JABWBV010000445.1 GCA_013359445.1 Anaerolineales bacterium
CTTATTTTCCTGGTTATGGGGGCGGCAAGCAACAGTGGATTTACGATTTACAATTGACGATTAACGATTGAACTTAAACACCTGAACACTTCTTCACCTGGACACTTCCTGGTGGCACGATTCACAAGCAGGTTTGATGGCGGAAACGGCCGTAAAGCTGGCTTCAGGGTCTCCATCGGTGGGGTGGCTGGCGTGGCAGGCTACGCAAGCAGTGGGTTGCCCCCACTGTGGCACAAAGTAGTGAAAATGATTGCTGGCACTCAACTCGGTCAATACCTCTTGGTGGCATTTGGTGCAATGGTCTGTGTGAATGGGCGTTTCGGCCGTTGTGGGGGTTTGGTAATTGCCACTCACAAACAATGCCAGGTTTTTGGCCCCCAACACTAATGTGTCCACCCGCCCCACTACCCCAGCCCCGCTGTGGCACTCCACACAAGCCACGCCTTCGGCGGCATGGGCCGTTGCCAGATCATTTGAGCCATGCAAGGTGCGCTGGTAATAGGTGGTCTCTGGTTCGGTGTGGCACGAGGCACAAAATTCGTTTTTGTCTTCTATCTGTGTCACAAACAGGCTGCTGCCCACCAGCACCAGCCCCAAACTGCCCAGCACCCCCAGAAAGATAGGATGGTGGAATCTGGGAAACGGCCGTTTCCAGGCTGGCCGTTTCCAGACCAGCCGTTTCCAGGCCAACCGACGCAATGAGCAGGCTGGTTGCCACTTCCACCCCGGAAAACCAGCCACCACCCACCCTACAACTGCCCCCACGCCCACCACACCTACCAGTTGCAAGCGCAAATCATCAAACGCTATCCCCTCGCGCCGCGCCACCGACACATCCACCAACACCACCCCCAACGACGGAGAGTTGGGGACATTGTGGCAACTCAGACAAGTGGTTTCGTTGGGGATTGGTGTAGCCACCCGCACCCGCCCCGGCAAAAAGTTCAGGTCAACGCTCTCTGGTAATACCTCGTTTCGGTGGCACTCCACACAGCCCGGCACTTCTTTGGGGATAAACTCCCCTTGCAATTCCCAGCCACTATCGGCATACACTTTGCCGTTCAGCCCCAACACCCGCACCTGTACCACATCGTTGCTGCCAACCACATCTGCCACAATCTGGCGTACTCCGGCATGGTTGTTGCTGGTCATGCCCTCCCGCACCGTCAAATACAAGTTGTTCCCAATTGCCTGGGCTGTCTGAACGGTTTGTGAATGGATGGTCTCTTGGGTCGTTTGGTAAAAGGTGATGGCTGCCGCGCTCCCCACCCCAATGATGACCAAGCTAATTGTGATTGCCAAAAAGATTCGCTTTATAGACATAATGATAGACCTTCCAACAGGAACAAACCCGATTTTTTAATCGGGCTTGTTTTGGAAAGTATAAATTTGTTTTTACGGCCGGGCTTGGCACCTTGTCATCTATTTGGAAGGTAGTTTGTCACCTGCTGGAATAGAGCGATTAGCTATGGATTTTGAATGGAACGCGGATTTCGCAGGTCTGGCAGGTTTTCGCAGGTAAGAATTTGTGAATTAGGAGAGCAATGCAGGTATATCAATCTGCTGTATCTTTGCTACAAAAAATCTGCGTTAATCCGTTGCACCCGCGTTTATCCGCGTTCAATTTTTAATTCTGCAAACCCTACGCATATCGTTGGAAAATGCGCTTGGCGACAGAGGCTTTATGCACTTCGTCGGGGCCGTCGTAGATGCGGGCGGCGCGTTCGTGACGGTACCAGTAGGCGAGGGGGAGATCGTCGGTGACGCCGAGCGCGCCGTGAACTTGAATCGCCCGGTCGAGGACGCGTTGGAGGATGCCGGCGACGTAAAATTTGATGAGGGAGATGTCGTCGCGGGCGGCGTATTGGCCTTCAGCGTCAATCTTTTCGGCGGTGTGGAGGACGAGGAGGCGCGCGGCGTTGATTTCCGCACGGGATTCGGCGATCCAGCCCTGGACTGCACCCTGTTCGCCGAGCAGTTTGCCGGGGGCAACCTGACGAGTGGCGGCGTACTGGCACATGAGTTCAAATGCCCGTTCGCTGATGCCAATCCAGCGCATACAGTGGTGAATCCGTCCGGGGCCAAGGCGTTCCTGTGCGAGGGCGAACCCTTCTCCTTCGGGACCGAGGAGGTTTTTGAGGGGGACGCGGCAGTTTTCGTAGCGGATTTCTGCGTGGGTGGCGTAGTCTTCGCCGGTGTGTCCCATGACGGAGACGTTGCGGACGAGGGTTAGGCCGGGGGTGTCCATCGGGACGATGATCATGCTGGCGCGGCGGTATTTTTCGGCGTGGGGATCGGTTTCGGCCATGACGACGGCGAATGCGGCGCCATCGGCGGAGGAGGTGAACCATTTGTGCCCGCTGATCGAGTAGGTGTCCGCTTCTTTAACGGCGACCGCGCCGAGCCAGGCCGGGTTGGAGCCGGGGTATTCGGGTTCGGTCATCGAGAAACAACTGCGGATGTCGCCGCGGGCGAGGGGGAGGAAGTATTTTTCCTTTTGTTCGTCGGTGGCGTGGGCGAGGAGCAGTTCCATGTTGCCGATGTCAGGAGCCTGGCAGTTGAAGGCGTAGTGACCAAGCGGGGAGCGACCGAGTTCTTCGCTGATGTGGGCGAATTCGGAGAGGGTGAGGCCCATGCCGCCGTATGTTTTGGGGAGGTGGGGTGCCCACAGGCCGCGGTCTTTGATGTGTTGGCGCACCTGTTGGAGGCGAGGAAGTAGGGAACGGAAACCCAGATGGGGGTTGAGAAAATCCGGTTCGAGGGGGAGGATGTGTTCGGCCATCACTTCGCGGATGGCGGTGAGGGTGGGGAGGAGGTGGGAGGGGGCGTTCATGAGGCGGTTTTGGTTTGGGGTTGGATGATGGTGAAAATTCCCAGAGATTGTTTGAGCCAGTTGGGTTTGAGGTCGTTGCCGCGGGCGTATTGGATGCCCAATTCATCCAGCCGGGGGGCGAAGGCGGCGAGGCGTTGTTGAAAGTCGGGGTAGTTTTTGCGCGCCTGGAGGGTCCAGCCGGTTTCGGCAAAGGCGAGGAGGCGGGGGAAGGTTTGGTAGTCGAGCCGCGCGCGGGTGGGGACAAATTCCGTCCAGAGGGGCGCTTCCAGGCCGAGGATGTGTTGGGCGTGGGCATCGAGTTTGGGGAGAATGGGATCGTATTGATAGGCTTTGCGAAGGGAGGTCAGGCTGTACCCGTGATCGAGATAGGTATGCAGGAAGGCGGACATCACTACATCGCGTCCGTTTTTTATGGCCTCGATAACGGGCTTTTGATTGCCCACCCAATAGTGAACAATGGCTTGTTCGTCCAGTTCTTCGTGCAAAATCTGATTCCAGCCCATCGCGCGGCGTCCGTGGGCGGACAGGTACGCGGCGATGCGATTGGTGACGTACCCTTGCAGGGCGTGGGGAGTTTTCAGCCCTTCTTGTTTCATGCGCGCCTGGCAAACGGGACATTTTTTCCAGCGGGACTTGGGCGCTTCGTCGCCGCCGATGTGGATGACGGGCGATGGGAACAGGGACATCACTTCGTCCAACACCCCGGTCAGGAAGGTGAAAGTTGACTCTTTGCCCGCACAGTAGATGTCGGGGAAGATGCCGAATCTTGTGGCAACTTCAAATGGGCCGCCCGTACAACTCAATTCTGGGTACGCGGCGAGGGCGGCGAGCGAGTGTCCGGGGATTTCGATCTCCGGGATGACGGTGATGTGCCGCTCGGCGGCATAGGCGACGATGGATTTGATCTCCTCTTGGGTGTAAAAACCGCCGTGCGGGGTACCGTCGGAGGCGTCGAACATGCTTGGGCTGGTGCTGGTGCGGTGGGAGCCGATCTCGGTCAGACGGGGGAATTGTTGGATTTCGAGACGCCAGCCCTGATCCTCGGTGAGATGCCAGTGAAAGGTGTTGAGTTTTTGGAGCGCCATCCAATCGAGGAGGCGGAGGACGGTCTCTTTGCCGTGAAAATGCCGTCCCTCATCGAGCATGAATCCGCGCCAGGAAAAACGCGGGGCGTCCTCGATGATCAGGCAGGGGATTTGCCAGGAGGGGTTGGGGACGGGAGCGCGGCGTTCGATTTCGGGGGGGAGGAGTTGGCGGAGGGTTTGGAGCCCGTAGAAGACACCGGTGGGAGTCGGGGCGGTGAGTGTAAGGGTGTGCGGGGTGATCGTCAGCGTGTACCCCTCGCGACCCAGGTGGGCATTTCCGCCTGTTTGCAGACGGATGATCGGGAGATGTTCGGGCGGTTTTTCTTGAATTGGGAACGGGAATCCGGTGGGGGAGCCGAGAAAGGTTTGCAGGTAGTGCGCGTTCGGGAGGTTCGCGGCATCAGCGGTCAGAACGGTTGCGGCGGTGAGGGCAAAGGTGCCCGCGCGGAGTTCGAGGTGAGTGGGGAGGGGAATGAGGGGTGGGGTGTCCGCTTGAGGGGGCATAGGGTCCAGCTTTTTTTGCTTTTAGTATATCACTCAACCCGCTTCGGAAACATTATGCCGATTTTGTGAAAAAGTAATACTTCCCGAAAAAAAATGGGGTGGACGTGTGGAAGATGTATCTCCGCACGCTCACCCCATCTGCCTCAAGGCGAGTAGGTGGTTTATCGGGCGATGAGGGGCAGGTAGGTGTTGGTTGTGGGGCAACCACCCCAAAAACCACTCTGAATGGCAAAGTCACCGCCGCTGGCACAAAGGCTCGCGTCGGGTTGGCCGATGGTGCCGGTGAGGGTGTACGGTCCGCCGGTACTGGTGCCCCCGCCCGCGTCTACCGTCCACCACGGGATAGAAAAACCGCCCGTTTCTTCGGCGGCGACGAGGGCGGTCCCTGCGAGGATCAGGAACAGGCACAAAACGAGGAGAAGCCAGGCTTTTTTGGACATGGCAACCTCCTAGCGCAGGGTGATGAAGACGGGGATGGTGTCCTGTCCGGGCACGGGGGCGGCGAGCGCGAGGCCGATCACTTGCGCGCCCTCGGTCACCACCATGCCGTTGAGGGTTTCCGTTTGCAGGGCGCGGACAGCCCCGGAGAGGGTGGACGCGGTCAGCCGGTCGCCGGGGGCGATGATCGCGGTCGGGTCCACTTTCACCTGTGCAACGCCGTACACGATCAGGGACACGTATTCGCCCGGGTGCGCCGCGCCGTCCGCGCTGTGCATAGCCCTTTCACCTTCTGCCTCTTTGCCGGGGGCGACTTCAAACACCATCCGACTGGCAACGACCCCGATCACGCCTGTAAATTGCTCGGCATCGGCGCGCACGACTTCGGGCAGGGCGTTGACACTGCCGGGAATCGGGTCGCCCATGCCCGTCACGGCGACGATTTCGCCCGGGGCGAGGGCCTCCGTCCCCGTGACGCGGGCGACGAGGGAGTACACGCTGGCAACCACGTTGCCCGCCTGAATGTTGTCCACAGAATATAATGCCCACTCGCCGCTGGCATTGGCGGTATTGGACCACAGCCCGTAGGTAGAGACGCCGGGGCTGGGGATGTAGACGCCGTAATTGGCGACATCCGGTGGGCTACCAATTTGAATGGAGTCATCGCCAGTGTCCAAAATTCGGATGCCATCACTGCCGGTGGTGTTGCTGATAACAAGACTGTAATTGGCACTGGGGCCGATGCGCAAACCACCTTCGTTGGGCACGGTGAGCCGGATGCCTGCGTTGTACAGATGCCAGTCACCCGTGGAGCCGCTGTAATATGTCCAAGCCCGGAAGGAGCCGTTGGTCGCATACCCGTAGAAAGGCCAGCCTTGTGCGTGCGCGGTTTCTACGTACATACCGCCGTATTGGTTGGCTCCACCGTCGTATCGAATGCCAAACACTTCGTTGCCGGAGATTCGAAAGTCGCGTCCAATGCCGACGAAGTTACTGGCTTCGTTGGTGAAGACGTTGGGGAGGGCTTGCGCGTAGGGCGCGGGGGTCAATTCCTGGCGGGGGGAGAGGAGGGTGTACGCGCCCCCGCTGGCCCCGGGCCGGACGCCGATTTCCAGCCATCGCGCCCCTCCACCGAATACACCCACGCCGAAGTCGAGTTCAACGTTGAACAGCCCGTCGAAGATGGGAACATCGCCCAGGGTGACGGAAACGCCAACTTGATTCCCTAACGTGATTGCATCAAAGAGCGTGAATTGGAAATCGTAGGTGCCATTGGCCGGATTGCCGCCATCATCCAGGTGGCCCTGGTAGGTGAAACCTGTGCCGACCGGGGCGGCAGGCGCGGCG
>JABWBV010000446.1 GCA_013359445.1 Anaerolineales bacterium
ACCAGCGTGGACATTGCACGTTTCACACCTTCCTCAAGGAATACAACTTAACCGATCCTGTATTATCGCGTATCGCGAACATTGTGGACGAAGCGGATATTGTTCAGGAGATTGCCGTGGAACCTGCCGCCGCAGGCTTGGATCTGATTTGTCGCGGGGTGAGAAGCATCAGTAAAAATGATGATGAAGCATGGAAGAACGGCACGTTGATCTATGATGCGCTCTTTGCCCAATTAAGCGCCGGAAACCCGTGAGACATTATCTTTGGGAACTTCGTCCATATTTCCGGCATGTAGCGGGAGAGCTATTGCTTGGCTCCCTCTCAGGAATATTGATGAACACAATGGTGGTCCTACCTGCCGTGATGTTGGGACGTGCCATTGATGTAACGTTAGCCTTTGAAAAGGGACAGGCCTCCCTACAGGATGTAGCCTGGGCGGCGCTGGGCTTTCTGGGCGGGATGCTGGCGACCCAGATTCCGCGTTTGGGCAAGCGCTGGTGGCTGATAACCGCGAATGCCCGCATTCGCGCCAACCTGCGGGCAGATGCCTTACGGGGAGTGTTGGGGTGGGAGATGGAACGCCTACACACGACATCGGTCGGTGATTTGATGTCGCGCATCGTTAGCGATGTGGAAGTGTTGGGCGTGGGGGTGCGTGAGTTCATCATCGAGTCGTGGGATACGCTTTTATTCTCGCTTTCGCTGGTGGTAGCCATGTTCGTTTACGACGCGCGTCTTTCTGCACTGGCATTACTGCCGACCCCGTTCGCCATGTTGATGGCACAGGCCGTGGGACGCTGGGTACGCGTCCGCACCACTGTTGCGCGTGAAGCAAATGCGGGGCTGACCAGTACGTTACAGGAACAATTGGCGGGCATTCGGGTGTTAAAGTTGTTCGGGCGCACGGGCGCGGCAGGAGAGCAGGTAAAGACCCAAGCGCAACAGTTGGCAGATGCAAATGTGGCGGTTGTCCGTTTGCGCGAAGGACTCAAGCCTGTGTATTCCACCTTGATGTTATTGGGCGTGACGTTGGTGGTGGGAATAGGAGGAATGCGCGTGGTGGACGGCGTGCTGACTATCGGCGCGTTCGTGGCTTACATGGAGTTGTTTCTGCGCTTCGCCAACCGCGCCTATCGCATTCCGCAGATGTTCAACTCGATCCAGGCAGGAGGCACGGCGTATGCAAGACTCAAACCCTTGCTTGCGCCCGCACTCGGGATGCAGGGGGAACCGCTGTTGGCGTCGTACATCCCTGGCCGGGTGGTCGGCATGAATGCACCCCTGCCCCCGCCGCCGCAGGTGGAGCAACGTCCGCTGGGAGTGCGCTTGCAGGCCGTCAGGTTTCGCTATCCACACGCGGTGCAACCGGCCTTGCACAATGTATCGGTGGAGATTCCGCCTGGAGCGTTCGTAGCGGTGACGGGGCCAGTAGGAGGTGGGAAGAGCGCGTTTTTACGGGCGATTTTGGGCTTGTATCCGCTTGAAGCGGGCGAAGTACGACTGGATGGGCATCTTCTAAATCAAATTTCCGCCGGTGAACGCGCCGCACGGATTGGGTATCTGCCGCAGGACCCGTATCTGTTTTCTGGCAGTATCCGTGAGAACATTGCCTTTGGCACGCTGGCCTCCGAGGAAGTAATTTCTGCCGCGGCGCGGGTTGCGGCTTTGGAACCTGATTTGCAAACCTTCCCGGATGGGATCGAAACACAGATCGGCGAGTTGGGGGTGCGCGTCTCGGGCGGGCAACGTCAACGGATCGCGTTGGCGCGCAGTCTGGCATCATCACATATTTCGCCGGGGCTGTTGTTATTGGATGATCCATTCTCGGCAGTGGATTTGGATACCGAAGCACGCCTCATCGCTGGATTAGTAGAACATCCTGACAGGTCAGCGACAATTATTCTCAGTTCCCATCGTCTGGCCGCCTTCCCGCTGGCAGACCAGATCATCGTGCTGGATCAGGGATACATTGTCGAGCAGGGGACGCACGAAACCTTGATGATGGCTGGCGGTTTATATGCGCGCATCTTTCAGGCACAGCGTGCGACCTATGCCAATGGGCATGAGGACATGAGATGAACACCACAACCGTGTCAAGACCCGCGAATATTACGCGCCAAAATCTGTTTGCCATTTTGGCACCCCATCGTTTGGCGATCTTATGGATCGGGGTGGTAATCCTATGCGGGGCCAGTCTCGAATTGGTGCCGCCGCTGATCATGAAGCAGGTTGTGGATGACCATCTCGCCGTGGGCCATGCGAATGGATTGTGGAGTTTGGCGTTCCTTTATCTTGCGGCGGTGGCGGGGGTCCAGAGCTTGGGCTTTCTCTCCAATTACCTGACGGCGTGGACCGCACAAGCGGCCTTGATGGAATTGCGCGTGCGGCTGTATCGTCATTTGCAAAGACTCCCGCTCCGTTATTATGATCAGACTCCGCTAGGGGACATCATTAGCCGTTGTACTGCGGATGTGGACACGCTTGATACGCTCTTTTCTTCGGGGGTAGCTGGCCTCGTGACCGATCTGGTTCGCCTGCTGACCGTTTCAGTGGCCATGCTCTTTCTCAGCCCGTTGTTGTTTCTTATTTCCCTCTGCGTTGTTCCGCCTTTGTGGTGGCTTACCGAGAATTTTCGCAAACGAATTCGTGCGGCAGAGCGACGCAATCGGCAGGCGGTGGGCATGATGAACACCCATTTGCAAGAAACCTTCGGCGGGCTGGAAGTGATCCGCGCGTTCGACCGCGGCGCGGCGTTCATCGCCCGTTTTCGCCGTGTGCTCAAAACCTCGCTCGAAGCCTACAACGAAGCCGCCCAATATTCGTCGCTTTATTCGCCCACCATGCAAATGCTGATGGCGGCGGCGATGGCTTTATTGCTATGGAGTGGCGCGCGCGGGACACTTTCGGGTTGGGCGTTGAGTCTAGGCACCCTGACCGCTTTTGTGTTGTTGTTTAAACGCTTCTTCGATCCCATCACGGCCTTAGGTGAGGAATGGCAGACGGTGCAAGGGGCGCTTTCAGGTGCAGAGCGCATCTTTCAAGTGCTTGAGATGCCAATCGAATCCGCCGTGCAGGAAGCGGGGCGCGTGAACGAAGCGCAGGATGGAATCCATGTCGAGCGCGTGACGTTCGGCTACTTCCCCGGCCAGCCCGTCTTGCGCGACGTTTCGTTCCACGTTCGTGCAGGGGAGCATGTGGCGCTGGTGGGGCGCACGGGCGCGGGGAAGAGCAGTCTCGTCCATTTGCTCGGCGGATTGTATGCGCCGTGGGAGGGAGCATTGCAAGTAGCGGGTCTCGACCCACGTCAGTTGTCTGAAAGCGAGCGCCGCCGTTTGGTGGGGGTCGTGCCGCAAGCCGTGCAACTATTCAGCGGCACCGTGCGCGACAACCTGACTTTGGGCGACGCGGACGCGCTCGCTGCCTCCGTGGTGAACGCGGCTGAAATGGCGGGCGCGGATGGGTTCATCCGTTCCCTGCCGCAGGGTTATGAAACGCTCATCAATAGCGGGGCGGGAGAGGGCGTACAGCTTTCTTCGGGACAGCGTCAACTGCTTTCGCTGGCACGGGCGCTGGTTTGGAATCCGCACATTTTGCTGTTCGATGAAGCGACGTCGTCCATTGACAGTGCGAGCGAAGAAACCTTCCGCCAGGCATTGGGAAAGGAAGCGGCGCAATCTCGTCGCGCCATCTTGACCGTGGCGCACCGCCTCTCGACGGCTGTCACAGCGGATCGCATCATCGTCATGGAGCATGGACGCATCCTGGAGATGGGCACGCCCGAGGAATTGATCCGAAAAGGCGGGCGTTTTGCGGCTCTGCTCGAACTTGAATCCGCTGGCTGGGACTGGCGGAATAATCCCTCATACATTAAATAGGAGTCACTATGCCAAAAGATTACTACATCCAACCCGATGCGCCTGATCCGGTTTTGCATGAAGAAAAAGTTTTATCTCTTGCCCGTCAGCATGTGCCAGATGTCAAAGCGGTAACTGCCGTGGACGAAACCGGCGGCGAAGCGCGTACCTACGCGATAGACGATGATCTGATCTTCAAAACCCAGCGCCCCCAGCAATTGCGCCCGCGGACAAGCCTCAAGAAGGAGATTTTCTTTCTGCAAAAATTGGAAGGTGTGGCAGGCGTTAATGTGCCGCGCGTGATCGGTTACGGGCATCCCGAACCATTCCTCGAGTACACGTTGATGACCCGTATGCCGGGGATCGCCTTTCGCAATGCCGAATTCGAGGGGGCGCGCCGTTATGCCGCCCTTAGAGATTTGGGACGCATGTTGCGGCGCATCCACAGTATCCTGCAAGAACCCTTACAGGACAGCGGTTTGTTCTTCGGCGATCAATCGCCCGTGGATGTGCGCGGGCGCATGGGCAATCTCTTTGATGAGGTGGCCGCGATGATCCAGCAGGAGGGCAGACCGTGGCCCTTCTATCTAGCTCCCGATGAGGTGGGACGGCGACTGATGCGTACCCTGCCGGATGTAACCACCATTGTGGCCCTTCATTCCAACCCTGGCCCGGAACACGTTTTCGTTGACCCCGCCTCAGGCCAGATGACGGGGGTGATTGATTTTGGCGACGCCTATTTTAGCCATCCGGTCAATGACCTTCGCCGCTTCCGTGCCCCTGCGGATCGTCAAGCTGTTTTGGAAGGCTATGTGGAAAGTGATCCTGTAGACGATAATTTCATCGCAACATGGCGTGTGGCGTGTGGCCTTGCTGATATGGTGGCGATGGCCTATTCCCCTGAATTCAAGTCGGTTGCGATGGAGGAATTGGATCAAATCTTGAAAGGTGTTGCATAAAGGAACTTAGATCGAAAAGACAAATGACCCCGGCAAACTTACACCAACGGTGTTGTGATGGCGTACCAGCAGTCGGTCAGACCCACCGCCATTTTATACGATCCTCATTCTCTCAATATACTAAACATCAAAACTGTCCGCATCTCCCCCTCGCCCAAGCCGACACCGACGCCGCGCATATAGCCAGCTCGCCGGTGGAGAACTGGCGGTTGTATGTTTAGTTTTAAAGTAATCGAATCATAAAGAGCCTGGCGTTTGCACCAGGCTCTTTAAATTTAACTGTTTTTGGAGTCTTATTGCGAAATAGGGTGCTCCATACTTTAGTGGGTGATAATGGAAATGGGGTAAGGGGAAGGGAAAAAAGCCCTTTCTGGTCGGGAAAGCCGAGAAAAATCGGCTACCGATGGAACCGTATCTTCCCCTCAATTGTGAACTTACCGCAGGGCCTTGGTTCCTGCGTCAGTTCTTGCTTTGTTTGCTGGTGCGGGGTTGGGTGGCTTACCAACGGACGTATCCGCAGGGCTAGGCTAAAATGCCTCTCTTGACCTCTCTTCGTTCATGGCGGTTGAAGCCGCACACGCCGAACGCGAGTGCGGCCTTTCAAAAGGGCTTGAAGGTCCAATGCGTATTTTGGGGGAACCGCCGCGCACCTTCATGCGGTGGTGGGGAACGGGAAACGCGGGCAGCGGCAGGACATTCAGTATTGGAAGTGTCAAGCATGTGAGAAGAAGTTCACCAGCCGTTTGCATACGCCCTTGTACCGCCTGAAGACAGACCCGGAAAAAGTGACATTAATTCAGATGTTGCTGGCGAATGATTGCGGCCTGTCGGGGTTAGTGCGCTGTACACCCCATGCTGAGGCCACGGTCACGCGCTGGTTGGAGCGGATGGGGAGACACAGTCAGCGGTTGCATGGGTGTTATTTCTAGAAGTTAGTTTTTCCTCTTCTGCAATTGGATGAACGGCATGTGCGGGTGCGCCGTGAGGGAGTGCAGTGGCTGTGGGTGGCCTTGGACCCGGTCACGAAAGTGATCCCAACTTTACACCTTGGCCCCCGGACTATGCAGGCGGCGACGCAGTTTGTGCACCAAGTGGCACAAGTTTTGGCCCCTGGGTGGGTTCCCGCGTTCACTACAGACGGTTTGCGCGCTTATTTCTACGCCTTGACGGCGCATTTCGGGCAGTGGGTGCAAGAACCGGGCCAGCGGAAAACCCACTGGCAAGTTGCGGACGATCTGCTCCATGGGCAGCTGATCAAGCGGAAGGGGCAGGCCCCGTTTGCGGGGATGCGGATGGCCTGGGGGATGCGGGCGGCGTGGGCGGCGGTGCTGAACGCGCAGGGGCTCAAGACGTTGATCCAGACGGCGTTTGTGGAGCGGGTGAATTTG
>JABWBV010000447.1 GCA_013359445.1 Anaerolineales bacterium
AAGGCAACCCCGCGCAGGGCATCCCGCCGAGCATCCTCCAGCCGGACACCCCGTTCAGCCAATTGTTCACCGGCACAGGGGGGCTATGCGAAAACTTTAGTTTTGTCCCCATCGTGCTTTACGACGACCTCGCCGACCGCTGGCTCATGGCACAATTGACCTTTGGTGCGCCTTTCACTCTTTGCGTCGCCATTTCGACCACTCCCGATCCCACCGGAACCTACTACTTGTATGAATTCCCCATGCCCGCGTACCCCGATTACGCCAAATTGTCCGCGTGGCCCGATGCCTACTACATCGGAACCAACTCCGGTCTCCCACACGAATTTTTCGCCCATGCCCTCGACCGGAACCGGATGTTAGCGGGGTTGTCTGCCACGCGCCAATCCATCGGCAATTTGGACAATTTTGTCATGCCCGCCGACCTGGACGGGCAAATTCCCCCACCGCCGAACGCCCCCGGCATTTTTTACACCATGTACGCGGAGGGCTATCCCGATCACCCTGCTGGCCCTGACCGCCTTGCCCTCTACGAATTTACCGCCGATTGGGCTGTGCCCAATCACTCCACCCTCACCCTGGTGCAAGAACTGCCACTGGCCGATTTCAACTACACCGTATGTGGCTACCTGGTTCAAGTGTGCATTCCTCAGCCCGGCACCCCGCAAAAACTAGACTCCCTCTCGTACTGGCCAATGTTCCGGTTCCAGTATCGGAATTTTGGGCCTTTTGCCGCGATGGTGGGCAACTTCACCGTAGATGCGAATGGAGAAGATTTGGCCGGAATCCGGTGGTTTGAGGTTCATAAAACCGGGACGACTTACAGCCTCTATCAGGAGGGAACGTATGCGCCGGATGCCAACCATCGCTGGATGGGCAGTATCGCGATGGATGAAAGGAGAAATCTCGCGCTCGGTTACAGCGTCAGTGGGGAAACGGTGGTGCCCTCCCTGCGTTACACGGCGCACCTGATTACAGACCCACCCGGAACGCTGGCGGGGGAGGCAGAGATGTGGCAGGGGACCGGTGTCCAAACAGGGATCGAACGCTGGGGGGATTATTCCAATTTGGTCGTTGACCCGGTAGATGGCTGTCATTTTTGGTACACGGGCGAATACCACGATGTGGACGATGGCGGCTTCGGGTGGAACACGCGTGTGGGGGTGTTTAAATTGCCGGGGTGCGAGGGTGATCCGGGGACGGTCGCCGGGCAGGTTACGGACGGGGCGAGTGGATTGGCAGGGGTGGAGATTTCTGCGCGGGCGTTCATCACCCAAACCGGGCAAACAATGACCGAGGCGACGGGCCTATATTCGCTGACTTTGCCGCAGGGCACTTATACCCTTACCGCGACAGCCTACGGCTACCTGCCGGGCGTGGTGCCCGGGGTAGAGGTGGTTTCGGGGACGGTGACCGCGCAAAACCTGATCCTTTTGCCCGCGCCCGTGCATACCGTTTCGGGGACGGTTACAGATGCGGCGGCGGGGTGGCCTGTTTACGCAGAAATGACCATTTCCGGCCTGCCACAGTCGATCTGGACCGATCCGGCCACGGGGGTTTATCAGGTGGCTCTGCCAGAAGGCCAATACACGTTTGAAATTTCCTCGTGGGTTGAAGGATATGTGTCGGAAATGCACGAGGTTTTTGTGGGCGAGGACCTGGTATTGGATTTTGCGCTTGCGGTTGATGAGATGTGCGTTGCGCCCGGATACGAGTTCAACGGGACAGTGGAGCGGTTTGAGACAGAGACTTTGCCGCCAGGGTGGCAGGCGGTGGACAACATCATTCGGCCTGTGGGCGAGGTCTGGCAATTTGATGACCCGATGGGACGTGGGAATCTGACCGGGGGGTTGGGTGGGTTTGCCATTATGGATAGTGATATGTTTGGGGAGGGCGAACAGCAAGACAGTTCGCTCATTACCCCTGTGTTGGATTTTTCGGCGTTGGACAGTGTGTGGGTGGCGTTTGATACCGATTTTAAGGTGTATCCAGACAATGCGACGAACGAAAAAGCCCAGGTCGATGTCAGCGTGGATGGAGGGGAAACCTGGCAAACGGTTTGGGTACATGAGATGGAAGACGGCGATTTTAACCGGCACGTGGTGCTGGATATTTCGTCATTGGCGGCTGGGGAGCCGGAGGTGTTGCTTCAATTCCGCTACTATGACGCGGAGTGGGATTATTGGTGGCAGGTGGATAACATTGCGTATGGCGCGCTTTCCTGCGATCCTTTGCCTGGGGGTTGGGTTGTGGGGAATGTGTACGATGAAAATTTTCAAACGGGGTTGAATGACTTGCCCATCACAGTCACTCTCCCTACCACGCAAACCCTCCTCACGTCGCTTCCCACCCCGGACGATCCGGGCCTGGCAGACGGGTTTTACGCCTATTTTGCCCCGCCGGGGGGCCTCACACTGACGACGACCGCGCCCCTCTACGGGGTGGTGACCCATACGCTGACCATCGAAAACGGCACCACCTCGCGCCAGGATTTTCTGCTCCCCGCCGGGTGGTTGAACTTTGCCCCGGATCAGTTGGTGCTCTCGCTGGGGATGGGGTACAGCGCCACATTACCGCTCGCGTTGGACAACCTTGGGAGCCGCCCGGCAACATTTTCGATGACCGGACCGCCCTCTGCGGAGGCGCCCTGGCTGTTCATCTCCCCGATCACAGGAACGCTGGACGCCGAGAGTTCCCTGGATTTTGAAGTGGTGCTTTCTGCCATATCGATTACCCAAACTGGAATTTATACCGCCAACCTGCTCTTTGAAAACGATACCCCCTACGGGAATCTGAACCTCCCAATCGCCTTACTGGTCGATCATCCTTCTCCCTCGATAAGCATCTCCCCCAATCAGGTTCAGATGGGTCCCCCCGGAAGCACCATTACTTACACGCTGACGATCACCAATACGGGCAATGTCCCGGAGTGGTTTGACCTCCATATTTTGGACCACCTTTGGGAAATCTCTGCACCCGCGGACTCGATTTTTCTTAACCCAGGTGCGCGCGCCAGCCTGACGCTTTCGGTCAGTATCCCGACGTACGCCACATACCTTGCGGAAGATGTTCTGACCATCCAGGTCACTGGGGCCTTGACGGGGATCACGGCCTCCAGCCAGATGACCACTATCGCGCAACCGCTCTTTGTGCAGTTTTTCCCAGCCGTACAAAATAAATAACCTGTGGCGTCGAGAATTCCCTATTACGCGCTTAAATTGAGGCTCGTATCAGGGATTCCTCCCTTCGGTCGGAATAACGCGATCCCGAACAGATGTTTAAAGAGGGTGACTTATTGCGGAAGAGGGTTTGAGTGATCCTAATAAAAAGGGAGGTAGAGGGATGTACAGCCCCTCGCATCCCTTTTTTGGGGCTTTTTTACGGAGGGCGTGCAAAAGAATAATTTTTTAAACCACTACGGTCGTTCCTACAAATTTTTGTTGGTTAAAAATTTAGATTAAGGATTGAGAGATTAATTTTTTGTGATAGGATTAAAGGGTGATTAAGTATCATCCATCATCTATTAATCTCAATCGATTTACACTCAGGGGTTGGCATTCGCAGGAGGTGAACACACCCTATACACTATAAATTATTTAAAAACTTGTGTCGCGTTGGTTTTGTACCTGGTTACATGCCAAATATTTCCTTATCATAATTCAGACGCATAAGACCCTATGGAGCTTTTCCTATGAAACTAACCTGGAAAACCTGGATTCCTATCACAATGGCTATTCTCGGCATCTTTTATGCCCTGGATGCCAGAGTGAATGCTCAAGCGCAAGGCCCTAATCCGACAGGGCCAGTGGTTATTCTGCCAATGCACAGCGACACCTCTCCTGCTTTACGCACCATGGAGAGCCTCCCGCAGTTGAATCGGGAAATTCTCGAAATTCCCTTACACCCCAAATCCCCCGAAATTAATCCAAACGCAAATAGTATTGATCCCGTGGTTCAGCGCGCCCTTCCCGAAGGGGCTGGAATGCCCGGAACAGATCAAAACTTTGAGGGCGTTAACAATATCAATGGTGTGCTTCCTCCAGACACCAACGGTGATGTTGGCCCCAATCACTACATCCAAATGGTCAATCTGTCATTCGCCATTTGGGATAAACAAGGGAATCTACTCTACGGCCCCGTCAATGGGAACACCCTTTGGCAGGGTTTTGGAGGCCCATGCGAAACCAATAACGATGGCGATCCCGTCGCGTTGTACGATGAAACCGCCGATCGCTGGGTTTTGACCCAATTTGCCATCAACAATGGGATCGAATGCGTGGCGATTTCTACCTCCCCGGATCCTCTGGGTAGTTATCACCGCTATGCCCTCAACGTTGGTGGTATCCCCGATTACCCCAAACTCAGCGTTTGGGGGGATGCCTACTATGCCACGTACCGAAACTTCGGTTCCGGGTTTGACATGCAAGCCGCGGCCCACAACCGGGCAAAAATGCTCGTTGGCGATCCTACGGCTGAAACCGTCATCTTCTCTATTTCATCGGCATTACCCACGGAAAATGTGGATGGCTTTATCCCCGTTGATCTCGACGGCTTTGCCCCACCCGCGGGTGCGAATGGCCTTTTCCTTGGCAAAATCAGTGACGAGGCAGGCTCGTCTCAAGACGCCCTGGTCATGTTTGAAATGGATGTAGATTGGACAACTCCAGCAAATTCTACCTTCAGTGCCCCGTTATACATGGCGACAGCCGCTTTTAATGATCTGCTCTGTGGTGATCTGTATGGAGCCTGTGCCCCACAACCTGACACTGGGCAAACACTACACATGCTTTCTTTTGCCTTGATGCACCGTGCGGCCTATCGCAACTTCGGCTCTTACCAGGCCATCGTCGCGAACCATACCGTCAACGTCGGTAGCAATCAGGCAGGCGTACGCTGGTACGAACTGCGTAACTCCGGGAGCGGTTGGGACATTTACCAACAAGGAACCTTTGCCCCAGATGCCAACCATCGATGGATGGGTGGTATCGCCATGGACTCTTCTGGGAATATTGCATTGGGCTACAGTGTCTCAAGCAGTTCTGTCTATCCCTCAATCCGCTACGCCGGACGTCTTGCGAGTGACCCTCTGGGCGTGATGGGACAAGGCGAAGCCGAAATCATTGCAGGTTCCGGCTCCCAAACCCACTCTGCGGCTCGCTGGGGCGACTACGCCATGATGGCCGTTGATCCCTTTGATGATTGTACTTTCTGGTTTACCACCGAATACATTCAGACGACGGGTTCTGCCCCCTGGCGAACACGAGTTGCGTCATTCAAATTCCCCACGTGTGGTGGCCCCTCCGGCACCCTGACCGGACAGGTCTACGACAGTGGTACCATGACCGGCATTGACGGCGCACAGGTGGTTGCGGCAGGCGCACTCATTACGCAGACCGGTGGCACAACCGCCGATGCGAATGGCGTTTACACCATCACTTTGCCCGTTGGCACCTATACCGTCACCGCCTCCGCCTTTGGGTATGTAGACGGAACGGTTACTGGGGTAGGCGTCCTATCCGGAACCGTAACCACCCAGGACTTTGGGCTTGATTCTGCGACATCTGTCGTGGTCGAAGGCGTCATTACCGACGATACCATGAATTGGCCGTTGTACGCTCAAATCAATATTGGTGGTGGATACAATGGCGGCCCGATCTGGACTGATCCAGTTTCCGGTTACTATAGTGTCACCCTGCCTGTGGGTGTCTATCCGTTTGAGGTGTCTGCCTTTGTTGAAGGGTACACCCCCCAAACGACAGTCGTCACTGTCACGACCACCCTCGCACCGGAAGGCGGGGCGGCAACGTACTGTTCTACCCCTAACATCCCGTTCCCTGATGATCCAGACATCACCGACTCTCTTGTCCTCCCAGACAGCGGCGTCATCACTGATCTGAATCTTCAAATCACCGCGGCCCACACTTGGGTAGGGGATACAACCTTCACCCTTACCCATAACGATACGGCAACCAGCGTGGTCGCCATCGACCGGCCCGGCGCCGTTGGCGGTCACATTCACTGGCGCGGCCACCGATCCTGAGAATGACACCCTGAGCTATAGTTGGACCTTCGGCGATGGCGGCAGTGCCAACGGCGCGAGCGTCAGCCATACGTACCTGGCAGCAGGCGGCTATACCGCGCGTCTGACCGTGTCGGACGGAACAACAAGCGTGCTGAGCGGCGCGATC
>JABWBV010000448.1 GCA_013359445.1 Anaerolineales bacterium
TCCGCTGCCGGCAGGGCGAGCTGCGCCCGCAGCTCCACGTCCGACAGCAGCACGACGTCCACACCTGGGCCGGGCGCGTCACCACCGATAAGCGCGACGACGCAGTCCACGACCGTCGGTCCACGAGGCTGCGCATCGACGACGGCATCGAGCGTCAACCACACGCAGGACGCCATGCCGATCCGCAGCGCCCGCCGGAACCATCGAGAGCTCGGCACGCGATCACTCGTCGAAGTCTGCCTCGTCGCCATCGCCGTCGGCGGCATCGAGGTCGGAGCCGTCCTCCGCCTTGCCGCCGAGCGCGCGCGAGCGTGGCGTGTGCTTGCGCTCGCGAAGGAACTCGAGGAACGCGACGGCCGCATCGAGGTCCCGAGCGGGCAACGCTTCGACGAGATCGCGAGCGCGTCGCCGCAGCGAGTCGGCCACCTGCGCACGCGCGCGACGCGCCTGCCGATCCCCTTCGACGGCCTGCTTCTCGACGGCGTCTGCGGTGGGCACCTCCCACTCGGGCCGCGGGATGGCGACGATGCCGTGCGCCGCGAGCCACGACTCCATGCACGTCTTCAGGCGGTCGCGCCGGAACGCGAACCATCGCTCCCGGTCCACCGGGAACGTCATCAGCACGTCCTTGAAGCGGCGAAACGCGCCCTTGCCGTCGATGGACTGCGTCAAGCGGCTGCGCAGGTCCGGCTCGTCGACGGTGGCGATGAACCGCTCCATCCACCGGTACTGCTCGCGCGATGACACGGGATCGACGCGAAGGTAGGCCGGGTCGCCGGCGATCCGCTCGTGCATCTGGGGCTCGGCCACGCCGTCGACCAAGCGGATCACGTCGCCCGACAGCAGCTGCAGATAGCTGTGTACCTCGGGCGCGTTGTTCTCGAACGCGTCCTCGAGCGCCTCCCACGCGACGGGGATGCGCTTCACCTCGCCGGTCGGAGGAGGGACGACGTTGTCCGTGTCTTCATGGGAAGCGTTCATGTCATCTCCGGCGCCGCTCTCACGCGCGGGGCGCATGGAACCGGGCGCGCGCCACCGCAAGCTGCCAGCGCGCCATCCTCTCGGCGCGTTCGTCCGCACCGAGCGTCGGCGCAAAGCTTCGATCCACAGGCCGCTCACTTCTTGAACGGTAATTGGCTGGGTCGGCGATTCGCCAATGGGCAAAGTTTGGGGACTCGCATCGGGCAGGTAGGAAGTCTGGCTTAGAACCAGGTTGGCGGTAGAGGAATGATAGGTGGTGGTCACCCGCGTAAATGGGGTTTCTTCGTCGGGCAGGGTGACAAAACGCGCGACCAGCGTTAGATTTTCGGGTAGAGCGGTCATTTCAAACACGGGAAAACCTGCCTCTGCCGTCGCTTCCGCTAGGGTCAAAAGCGGGGGCGCTTGCCACTCCAGCGGGATGGGGTCCGCGGTGGAGTGGACGGTTGGCGTTTCACGGTTGATTTGGGTTTCAAATTGTTCGGCGTAGGTGGGTTCATCCGAAATCAGCCACTGACCGATTTGGGTGAAGATTTCCTGGGCGTAGGCACGAACCGAGGAGGAAAAAACTAGCGTCAAGATCAGCGCGAGCACGACGAATCCTGGCACGAAACGGCGCAGGGGAGGGGACGTTTTCATTGGGGTGTTGATCCTTTGGTAGAGCGCCGCGGTAAATTCCGGGCGTGGGGGTTGTTGTTGGTTGAGAAATTCATCGTTCATAGGGGCACCATTGTTGGCGCAACGTGTGGACGACACGGTGCAAAATGACGGCGACATTGGATTCGCTTAGTCCGGTGAGACCCGCGATGGTGCGGTTGGTGAGGCCAGCACCGTATTTGAGAGCCACCAACTCTCGGTCACGGTCTTCAAGCCGGGTGAGGAGGACGGAGAGCCGGGCAAAGTCGGCTTGTTGGAAGGCGGCGTCCTCCGGGGTCTGTTCGGCGGGGAGGTGGAGAAAGTCCTCGAGGGGCAGTTCAACTTGCGGTTTGCGATAGTGATCGATGGCAATGCGCCGCGCAATCGTAAAGAGCCAGGTCGAAAATGCACTCAGGTCGTGGCGGTAGCGCGCGCGATTGCGCCAGGCCTTTTCGAACGTTTCCGACGTTAAGTCCTCGGCTAATGGGCCATCACCGACACGGTAACGGAAAAAGTTGTAGATGCGGGGAAGTTCCGTGCGGTAAACGGCCTCGAAGTCTGCTTCCGAAGCAGTGATGCCGAACCAGGATTTCAGGTTGATCATCGTCGTCATGATGCATTATACGGGGCAGGGCGAAAAGTATTACAAATGGAATTCATTCTTGATTTAGAACGAGTGTTCGACTATAATTGGGTGGTTGTTCCCCTATTGAAATTTGTTAAAAAGTAAATAACGGAACCTTCTACGGTTGAAGGTTTGCACCCTACACAGAAAAGAAATGATCAGCCATCTGCAAGTTGTCACGGTTTACGTCCGCAATCTCGATCAAGCGTTAGATTTTTACACCCAAAAATTGGGCTTTACCCTATCGGAAGACTGGCGGGACGAACATTCCGATGACCGGATGCTTTTTCTCGCCCCGGAAGGCGCAAAAGAAACCTTACTCGGCCTGTACGCGCCCCCCGCGGGGGACCCACGCATTGGCGCGTCTACGGGCATTGTTTTTACCGCGAATGACATTCGCACGACCTATCAAGAACTCAAAGCCAAAGGAGTCCCATTTACTTCCGAATTAATTACCCTGCCCTACGGCAAAGATGGTGGCGACTTGGAAGCCCAATTCGTTGACCCTGACGGAAATACTTTTTTGCTCCACACTTAAGAAGGAACCAATATGTCAAAAGTTGAATTTTTGTCCGAAGGCAATCCCCGCTCCGGCTACCTCGCCCTCCCCCAAACGCCCAACGGTGGGGCCATTCTCGTTCTCCACCCGTGGTGGGGCTTGACCCCCCTTTTCACCGGCCTGTGCGACCAGCTCGCCGCCGAGGGCTACGTCGCCTTCGCCCCGGATTTGCTCCTCGGCCAAACTGCCGACACGATTGAAGCGGCCACCCAATTGGTCGAAGGCGCAGACTTCCCCACGACCAAAGCCACCGCCCTCGCCGCGCTGGACTTCTTCCAACGCCATCCCGCCGCGCAGGGCAAACCGCTCGGCGCCCTGGGATTCTCGTTCGGGGCGGCATACTCGCTCTTGCTGAACGATCTCCAGCCGGACGCCTTCGCCGCCCTCACCCTGTTCTACGGCGGCAGTGACATGGGCCTGCCCGAAGTGGCGACGCCGCTCCTCTGTCACTTTGCCGACAACGACGAGTTTGAACCGTTGGAAGTGGTACAAAACCTCACCCTCAAAAATGGCACCCTCCACATTTACCCTGGTACCAAACACTGGTTTTTCGAACCCAACCGTCCAGAGTACAATGAAGAAGCCGCGACCCTCGCCTGGGCGCGGACACTGGCGTTTTTTAAAGAAAAGTTAGGGTAGAAGGAGGTAGGAAGAAGGAATTAGGAATTAGGAAGTAGGCCTAATTCCTAATTCCTAATTCCCAATTCCCAATTCCCAATTCCCCCCTTCTCCTCTTCCCTCCCTCACCCCCCTCCCCATGCCCCACCCTCTCGTAGACCAACTCCGCTTTGCCCGCCGCGAATTTCAACGCGGTCTCGAAGGCCTCACCGATGAAGAGGCCCGCCGTCGTTTTCTCCCAATGAACTCCATCAGTTGGAATATCGGTCACCTCGCGTGGCAGGAACAACGCTACTGGCTTTGGCGCGCGCAGGATCAGGTTCCCCTGCCCGAGGTCCGCGACAAGTTCGCGTTCGGTGCCCCCGCCAGCACCCCGCCCCTCGCCGAAATGTGGGAGGCCTGGCACATGATCACCCAAGCCGCCGATCCCTGGCTGGATACGATCACCACCGAAAAACTGAATTCCCCCGTCCTCGAAAATGGCGAACCCATCGGCACGAACTGGGGTTCCCTGCTTCTCCGCATGATCTACCACTACTGGTATCACACCGGCGAAAACCTCGCCATCCGCCAAAACCTGGGGCACACTGATTTGCCGCAGTTTGTGGGCGATATTGACGAGGAAGCGCCGTACAGACCGGAATAACATATGGCAAAAAACGTCAACACCGCAACTGCAATTAAAATAGACCAACGCCCCGAACGGCCTTACCTTGGCATCCGCGTCCAGGCTCCATTTCGTGGGATGTTCAAAGTCGTGGGGCAGGTGAAAAAAGAGTTGGAACGCTGGCTCAAACAGCGCAAACTCACCCCATCAGGCCCGTATTTCCTGCGATACCATATCATTGACATGAAAGGGGGAATGGATATCGAGTACGGTGTTTTTGGGGTGGACAGCGTGCTCGGCGATGGGCGTGTTGTGCCCGGCAGTATGCCTGCTGGACGTTATGCCAGCCTCATCTACACCGGAGGCGGCTATCAGGGCAACCGCGCCCTCGTCGAATGGGCCAAAGCCAACGGGATCGCCTGGGATCGGTGGGATGATCCGCAAGGCGACGCGTTTCGATGCCGGTATGAAACCTTCCTCACTGATCCCAAAACTGAACCCCGCAAAACCAAATGGGAGATCGAGGTTGCCATCAAGTTGGCAGATGCTTAATCGCAAACCGTTGTGAGGTCAACATGAAATTCGGACACATCGAAATTCTCGCCGCCGACCCCAAAAAATCCAAACAGTTCTACCAGGACGTGTTGGGGTTCGAACTGACCGTGGATCAAGGGGGTGGATTGTATTGGCTCCAAAACGGTTCTCTCGAAATCCTCATTCGCCCCGGAAGTCCGCCCAACGCCACCCGCAGATACGAAGACGCTCCCACCGGCCTCGTGCTATACACGGACGATATCGACACCACCGTGCGAACCCTCCAGCAACGCGGCCTGATTATTCGCGGCACTGTCGACTCCGACAAATGCTACACCTTCGCCGACCCGGACGGCAACTGGTTCCAACTCGTTGACCCCAACGATCATTGAGGGTTTCCTTGAAATTGATTGAACTCGCCTACTTTACCCCCCAAGTTGAAGAGATGACCGCCTACTACCGCGCCCTGCTCGCGGACGAACCCGTGGCCCAATCGCCCGACATGGCGATCTTCATGACTGGGCACACAAAAATCTTCATTCACCGCACATACACCCCCGGCCCCAACGACCTCCCCCCCGAAAACCACACCGCCTACGAAGTCCCCGACGTGGACGCCGCGTGTGCCACCTTCGCCCAACAAGGCCTGACCATCGAAATTCCCCCCACCGATTATTATTGGGGACGTTCCGCCTACCTCCGCGACCCGGACGGGCACCTGATCGAACTCACCCAACCCCAAAAAGCATGACCCCCGCCCAAACCGTCCTCACCTTCATTGACCGCATCAACGCCCACGATGTCGAAGGGCTGTGCGCCCTGATGAGCGCCGACCATCGCTTCACAGACTCCGTCGGGCACAGTTTTCATGGCCGCGAGGGGATGCAAACCGCGTGGACTGGGTACTTCGCCTGGTTCCCCGACTATCAAATCATCGTCGAAGACCTGCTCGAACAGGGCAACCTCGTCCTCGTCACCGGGCAGGCGAGCGGCACCTACACCGTGCAGGGAAAACTCGCGCCCGAAAATTATTGGGAAGCCCCCGCCGCATGGAAAGCGCGTGTGGAAGACGGGCACCTCACCCATTGGCAAGTCTACGCTGACAACCACCCCGTGCGCGAGATCATGAAAAAATACGAAACCCAGGAGGATGACTGATGAACCTATCTGCTGAAAATTTCGACCGGGCGGCGTTGTTCGTCAACACCCACGCCCGCCCCATTGACCGTTGTTTGTTCGCTTACCACTTCAACGCGGGTTCCGCGGGGGATGTGCTCGACGCATTACGCGCTTTCCAAAACCCCGACGGGGGATTCGGCAACGCGCTTGAGCCGGATTTTCGCCTCCCCGCATCGTCAGCGATGGCGACCTCGGTCGGGTTGCAGTACGCGGTCGCGGTGGGCACCCCGCCGGAGCACCCGATTGTGCAGGGCGCGATCCAATATCTGGTGAACACCTATCAAGCCGAGGGCGATTACTGGCCTGCCCTCCCTCTCGAAGTGAACGACCATCCCCACGCGTTTTGGTGGGGGCGAGATAGCGTGGCCGCCCCGCCCGAAGAGGCCTGGGCCAATCCCTCGGCGGAACTGGTGGGCTATCTCCACTACGCTCGCGCAAGCGTCC
>JABWBV010000449.1 GCA_013359445.1 Anaerolineales bacterium
CGAAACAACGTTTGAGGGGTCGTAATCGACAAAACCGCTTTGCCAATGGCGATAATCGTGGTCAATTCCCGCACCCGTTGTTGGAGTTCGGCGTTTGTTTGGTGAATTTTCTGCACCAGTTGCTCGCGTTCGGCGCGGGCACGCACGGATTTCATCGCCTGTTCCACGGTGGCGATCACCTCCGCCTCCCGGATCGGTGTGGTCAGGTAATCGGTCGCCCCCATCCGAAATGCGTGCAAAATATCGTTTTGATCTTGTTTCTCCGCAATCACGATCACGGGAATGTCCATCCCCTGCGATTGCAGAACTGCCAATAAATCTTTCGCGCTCAAATCCGGGGGTTTTAAGTTGGTGATCAACACCTGCGGATTAAACTGGGCAAACTGGAGGATCGCCTCACTCGCCAGGGCCACGGTTTTGACCTGATAGCCAAACGGCTGAAGCGCCTGGCGAGCCACCAGATCACGAGTGATGGGGTCGCTTTCTACAATGAGAATACGTTCAAGCACGGGGGTAGGCATGGCTTTATGATAGCATGTTTGAGGGAAAAGAGGGAGATGGATGATAAGGTTTGCGTTGATTCAGGGAAAGAGAACCAAATCTTAAAATGCTTGACTCCCCCCCCCTTTTTAAAGTAGGATGTCCATATCCTTTGCAGAGGAAAACATATCCAAAGGATAATGTTATTCTTTGTTTGAAGTCAATCAGGTTACAGGAGGTTTCGTATGCGTTTAATATCTCCCTATTCATTATTTTCTCGACTACTTCGTCAGGGAGCATTTTGGGTATTTGTTGGCTTAATCATTTTATTGCTAACAATTCTCCTTCGCTCTCCTATCTTGCATTCTCCATATGCTAGTCGGGCCGCAGAAATGATTATTCCAGCTAAGGAAAGCAGATTGTTTTATTTGCAATCTTCTGAGGCAACTTCTGAATTGGTACAAGGTCCTATCAGCGATAGAGAGGTTCTTACAGAGGGGTCAGAGAAAGTTTCCCTAACCAAATTAAGTATGTCTTCACCAGCTTGTGAAACAAGCGGCCTATTTTCCTCACCAAATGGCAAGTGGATAATTGCTCAAGGAAATTGCGAGGCTGGAAGTTATATTCAAGCGGTAGATGCACAAACTAGCCAGGTGTTCAACCCGATGTCTAATTCGGGCCATAGCCTATTTCTAGGGTGGACGCCCTTTAGTGAATTAATTTTGAGAGTGGACCAGGGACATCGCTTCGCAATTTTTCGCGTGAACCCGGCTACCGGAGAAACACAACAATTGCCTGTTCCCGAAATGGTTTATCATGTAGCTTTTTCTCCCGATGGCTTGCATATCATTTATTCGCTCACCTGGGGGTTGGGTTACGGTAGCCAAACCTGGATTGCTGACATAGACGGACAGAATGCTCATTTAGTCTTGGACGAACCTGATCATATTATTGCTTTCGCAAACTGGTCACCTACTGGGGATAAAATCGCCTATTTGCGCTGGGTGGATACCAACATCCCATTCACCGTAGGAGAATTATGGGTAATGTCAGCACATGGTCAAAACCCTACAATGCTCAGTACCGCCGATGCTGGACATGGGTATGCCCCGGCATGGTCACCCGATGGAAGCAGAATCGCTTTTGTTAGGCGTGAAAACGGCGAGGATGTTCTGGCAGATCAAAATGCTGCTCGACTACAAAGTAATATTTTTCTGGCGGATATTACAACGGGTACGGTTTCAGCTATCACCTCTTTCAAGGGGGCATTAACGGAAGCCCCAGTTTGGTCGCCTGATGGTGAGTTTATTTCATTTAATAGTACAGGAGGAGGGACGATGGATATATGGGTTTACGAAGTTCAGAATAATGATTTGCTCCAAATTACCCAGGGGATCAACGCCTGGTTCCCAATTTGGTTGCCGGAAGAGTCTGAATAATTCTTGGAGACACACAATGAAACACAATTGGAAGCCCCTATGGCTGATTTTGACGATAGTTTTGTTCCTGGTCGCATGTCAGGAAATTGACACCACTTCATCTCCCACATTAGAGGCGGTTACGAACACGCCCACTCTTTCTACTTCTACGCCACTTCCACCTTCCTCAACGCCTACCCCCTCGCCAACGCCTATCACCCCCACGCTGGCCCCCCCTACTCCTACACAACCTCCACCCGAGCGTTTGATGTTTCTTTCGGGGTTTACACTTTATTCTATCAATAGCGACGGCAGCGACCTTCGCGAGACCAATTTGCTGGAACCTTATATGCAGATTGAACAGGCCGCCACCTATCTGGCCCTCTCCCCAGATGGACGCTATCTCGCTTTCGATGGAGTCAGCCAGGTTCAGCCCTGCGGGCTGGAAAATACCGATTGCTTTTTGAGTAATTACGGCATTTTCGTCGCTGATTTATCTCAGGAAACAGTCATCGGGCCAACGGGAAGTTTTGAAACAAACCCCTCCTGGGCACCAAATAGCCAACAATTTGTGGTTCCCTTACGAGTCAATTTGACGGAAGCCACCGCTGACAATCCTTTCTCGGCAAATCTCTTTATTCTAAAAGTAGAGAATAGCACACTGATCGAAGTAAACCGCTTAACAGAAAACCTTTCTTTGGACATTTATCCCTCCTGGTCACCGGACGGCCAGTGGATTGCGTTTCTGCGCTATGTTCGCCGCGCACATCCCAAATGGCCACATGGATGTGAAAGAATCTTTTCCAGTCCTGAATGTCATAAGGCGGATTTGTATTTGGTACGTCCAGATGGCAGCGAGTTGAAACTACTTAAGAATGATGTCTACGTAGATGAGGGCCTCTATCACGCGCCCCTATGGTCGCCAAACAGCCAGTCATTGATCGTCCGAACGGGTGAGGGGGGAGAAAAAATTGTCCTTTTGGATTTGACTGCAGGTAAGGAAGAAATTCTTTTTGAAGATACAACTGTCTATGTGAACTATATAAGTTGGTCACCGGATAACGAACATATCGTTTTCTCTGCTTATCGAGGAATTTCATCAGATATTTATATGGTCTCTGTTGAGACACAAGATATGCAAAAACTACAGCTAAGAGAAGGGGGAAATATTCTTCCAACTTGGTCACCTAATGGTCAATGGATAGCTTTTATTTCGGGAAAGGGTTTTGCTGAACTTACTGTTATGTACAGGGATGGAACAAAAATCAAGATGCTTAGTGGTCTTGATAAATCGAGACCCCCTATTTGGATACAAGATAATTAAAGGAGGAGACTCTAATGAAGGTTAAACACAACTTACAGCAATCACGATGGTGGATTTTACTTTCCATATTTGTTACAGGGTGTATTATGATTCTATGGGGGTATTCAGGGCTGGCAGCTACTTCTCAAACAAGAAACTCCTTACAGGTTGGCCCATCGCTAACCCCAGCACCCCCCTTTCTCCACCCTCCTTTTCCTGGCTCTGTCTCGGAACATGCGCTGTTTGATCATGAGAGTCCCATCAATGATGGAGACCCGGAGAATGATCTTGTAGTGGTTTTCAATGGACGGGAAGCGGAATGTTATGGACCAACAGTAACCCCGGTACCTCCCCCGACCCCGCCCAATCATGGAAACAGTCTTGGGAAATGTGAATATGGAAATCCTTACACAGTTGCCGATTATAACGAACATGAGGGGATTGACTATGGTGTAGATTATGTTCCACTTTTTGCCTCGGCAGACAGCCATGAAACATTTTACGCGGGTTGGTACAACCCGCAGAACCATCAATCAGTGTACGGGCTTCTCATTAAACTCGGACATGATCTGGACAATGATTCTATTAGTGAATTTATATCTCTTTACGGACATCTGAGCGCGATATCTGTTTCGCGCTGCCAGCCCTGTCCTACGCCCCACCCGGACAACAACATACAGACTGGGGATGTCATTGGTATCAGCGGAGATACGGGTGTTTCTAGCGGCCCACATCTTCATTATTCTGTTTATAGGCTCATATCGTTCCCAAATAATTATCAATATATTGATCCCTATGGGTGGGATCCTGAGCCTGGAGCAGAGAGGGAAGATGATCCCTGGAAATACGACCAAGGTCCAACGCTATGGGAGGTTGTTCCAGATATTAGTGTGGATTCAAACAGCCCTTTGCCAGATGGAGAAGGAAATGCCCTCCCTTTTCCTCCTGGCCCTCCTTATAGTTGTGAGCAGAATCAACAAGGATGTGTGGATGATGATGCTCACGGGTCTTCCCCATACTTTGAAAAATCGTCTTCATATTGGTTATCGCAAAATTCACTGGATGCAGTCCACAACAAGGTTCGATATATTCGCACAAACAATAACGGGAATCAATGGGTTAGGTGGCATTGGCCTTACAACAGCATAAGTGCAAATGGCTTTTATGATGTTTTTGTCCATACTGTTCCTTTTGGTAATTGGATACTCACAGAATCAGCCACTTATACCGTCTATAAAGTCAAAGAGGGTATCCCGCCTATAAAAACAAAACTGGCGGAAATCATTATCAACCAAAAAGACATCACTCAGAATAGAGGTGCAGCTTGGATTTTCATCGGACGCTATTACTTTGAATATAATCAGCTAACCGATTATTATGTCGAGTTGTCCAATATCACTCAAGGAGATCCAATCGAGGATGTCCGCATAGTTGCTGATGCTGTACAGTTTGACTCCCTGTCTCAACCTAACCCAACGCCCACATTAACTGCTACTCCCACAGCTTGTCCGCCTAACATCTGTACATCGACTCCTACACCTTCGCCTACAACCACTTCGACTCCAACGCCCACCTTCACCTTCACTCCGCCCAATTGCCCGCAGGCCGACCCCAACGCCTGTACACCTACCCCTACTTCGACGCTTTGTCCAGTAGATCCCTGCCCTCCCACTCGAACTCCCACTTCAACCTTCGTGCCCACATCTACCAATACCCTGACCCCAACCCCCATCCCCTATACCATCAACATCTGGCCCAATATGGGGGTGCCCCTCCCTGATCCTCCTGACGATCCTTTCACCATCGATGGCGGTGAACTCGTCGCACAAGATTTGAACCCACCCGCCGGTTGGACGGTTGGCGGGTGGTCATTGCCTGGAGCGTCTTACGGCCAGACTGATCTTGTTTTTGTCAGTGGTTTTATCACATGCAATGACACTCCCTGTCTGGATAGTAACTTGAGCATTGGCGTCGGGGGCGGTGATGCCAATGGGGGGATTGGCACGTCCGGTTTTCGTTGGAATGTAGCCAGCCCTGGCTCACTGGCCTCTTGTCTGGTAGATGATTCT
The DNA here is from genome assembly GCA_013359445.1 of Anaerolineales bacterium. GTDB lineage: Bacteria > Chloroflexota > Anaerolineae > Anaerolineales > JABWBV01 > JABWBV01. Next base: position 5,271 of record JABWBV010000449.1, read on the forward strand.
GATCCAATGAGGATCACCTTCGAGTGCGTTGCGTATCCTGATCGAGGTTGGGGGGTGGTTTTCAGTCATGTATGGTTGAGCGTCTTTCATGGTGGGGCACAGCTCAGAGATGTTCATATTACCTCTTTTGGGATCGATTGGAGTGGGGTGTCCCCCACGCCGACAGCCACCCCGGAACGCACCTATACCCCCGTTGCGCCTATTACGATGACCCCTACGCCCACGCCATAACGCACGTTACCTTTTTCCACTTTCGAGCCGCTGGACCTGACCGCCCAGCGGCTCGTTTGGTTTTATGGGTTAGAGTTTCGTAAGAGGTTATCCCCGACGCTTGACCTTAGCCATTCCCCTTGCATACAATTCTCTGAACTTAGGCAAATCCAATCTGAAACTACCAAAGTTTCAAATAAGGTAAATACATGAAACCCCAACTCAAAATCTTTCTCGCCATCACCCTCCTCGCCCTGGCCGCCCTCGCCTGCCAAACCTTTGCCGGAACCCCGGCCAGCACCCCCCTCCTCCCCACGCCGATGGTGGAACTAGAACAGCCCCCCATCGAAAACACCACCGCGACCGAACCGATCTTCCTCCCCCCAGACTCCCTCACCGCCCTGTACGAACAAGTTAGTCCGGGGGTGGTTGCCATCCGCGTCCTGACCGAAGCGGGCGGCGGACAGGGATCAGGGTTCGTGATTGACGCCGAAGGGCACATCGTCACCAACTATCACGTGGTCGAAGGCGCGACCGACATCGAAGTAGACTTTACCAGCGGCTTCAAAACCCGTGGCACCCTCGTCGGCATTGATCTCGACTCCGACCTCGCCGTGCTCAAAGTGGACGCCCCCGCCGAAGAAATTCACCCCCTCCCCCTGGGCGACTCCGAAGCCGTCAAAGTTGGG
>JABWBV010000013.1 GCA_013359445.1 Anaerolineales bacterium
AATGCGCCCACCACGATCAGCGTTACCAGCCCCAACGGGGGAGAACAATGGGATCGGCAACTCCCCCATCTCATCACCTGGACGGATAACCTCGGCGGAGAGGTGAACATCACGCTCTATCAGAATGGGGTGTACCAAACGATGCTCGCGAGCAACACCGCCAGCGAGGGCACCTATCTTTGGACCCCCGACGCCGCGTTGACCCCCGGCTCTGGGTACACCCTCCGCGTCACCAGTGTCACCAACCCCGCCCTCTACGATGAAAGCGCCGCGCCCTTTACGCTGACGGACGCCCCATTCATCGCACGGGATGATCTCGGTATGACCTCCCTGAACACGCCCTTGACGCTGAATGTGCTTGGGAACGATGGAAGCCCCGGCGATGCGCTCACGATCACCTCGTTTCTCCAACCCAGCCACGGCACCGTGAACCTGGTCGAAGCGCATCTCGTTTACACGCCAACCCTGGACTTTCTGGGGACAGATGTTTTTACGTACACAGCCAGTACGAGTGCCGAACAGGCCGAGGCGACCGTGACCGTGCAGGTTGTCACGGAAGTTTTGCGTGTGTTTCTGCCGTTAATTCAGCGTTAGGATGAAGCGCGCTTCGTCTATTATGTGAGAAATCCGTGTAAAGCTATTTGGGTATTATTTCGGTTGGAGGTTCCCCCAAAAAAAGGGATATTTGTCACTTGAGAACGGCCTGTCCATTGCGCATAATCGCAGGCATGAATTTGTCTCTTTTCTCTTCGCAGGTCAAAGAAAATTCATCGGACTTTATGCAATGCCTTTTGTCTGAACTTGACGCGTTGTACCGCACGGCCCGTTTTATGCTTCGGGACGCTGTGTTAGCCGAGGATATTGTGCAGGAAGTGGCGTTTAAAGCAATCCACGGCCAAAAAACCTTTCGCCAGGGGGCAAATTTCAGGCCCTGGATTTTTTCGATTTTGCGTCATGCGGTGGCGGATCATTATCGCCAGCAACGGGTCAGGGTGCCCACAGTCAGTATCGATGAGCATGACGCCGAGATTCCCGATGGCATTTGTGTGGAAAGGGACCTGCTTGAACAGGTCTTAGATGAAGAGATCACATTGGCACTTCATGCGCTCCCTGAAGAGATGCGGCTGGCCGTGATGTTGGCGGATGTCGAGGGTTTTAGTTATGAAGAGATTGCCCGGGTGTTGAACTGGCCGCTGGGGTCCGTGATGTCTCGGTTATCTCGCGGGCGGCAGAAACTCCGATTTCTTCTGCGCCGTTATGCAGAACGTAGAGGTTATTCGCAATGAGAACCTTATCTTCCCATGAGCTTGAACAACTTTACGCCTACCTGGATGGCGAACTTGGGCCTCAAGACCTGGCCCGGTTTGAGACACAACTACAAGAAAGCGCCGACCTGCGCGCGGCTCTGGAAACGGAACGCCAATTTCGCGCCGGGTTTCGCACACGCCTCCGACATATTCGTGCCCCATTTTCGCTTCAAACGGTGGTGCAAACGCAGGAACCTGAAAAGCCAACGCGCTGGCAGGCGTTTGTAGTCTGGTGGCTGGCCCCCAAAGCGTTTCGCCCTGCGGTGGCTTTGCTTGGCCTTTTGGTTTGGTCGGTTTGTTTGATGGGGTTATCCTGGCAGGCGGGGAGATCTTCCCGCGAGGCGATTGCCATTCAGGAATTTATCACCAAACATGAGCTTTATTTTGAGGGGCAACCCTCGTTGGATATGTCTGGGACTCAGGATGAAATTGATGCCTGGATCGCCCGTCAGGCACCTTTTGAAGCATCGGCGCCTGTGTTAGGGGAAGAGTGGACGATAGCCGGGGTTCGATTGGATGATTTTGCACAAAGGCGGATGATTGATATTCTCTATTTTAAAGAGAATGGACTGGATGCCTCGCTGAGTATTTTCGAGGCCCAAAACCATGTCCTTCCAACGGGCACAAAGGTCACCTATAACGGGATGGATTATTATGTGACCGATGATGGGTGGCACAGGACCATCGTCTGGATTTCCGATGGGATCGGGTACGCGCTGGTTGGGAATCTGGTGATCTCCGCCGATCATTTATTTACGATGGCGGCGACGGTGCGCGCTCAACTGAATTAGGGAATCGCTTAGCGATTAGGAAAAGTAAAAGGATAATTCTTAGGGTTTGTAAAAGAATAATTTCGTAAATCGCTCCGGAGGGATTTGCCAAATCCCGCCGGGAGGGATGCCTGGATTTGGCAATCCAGGGCGAGCGGAAAACACTCACGCGCAAAGGGGTAATACTCAAAAAAGGGTGAAAGAGGGCTGTATAGCCCTCTTTCACCCTTTTTTTTTCGGAACTGCCTACTCTTGGTGAGTAATTACCAAATATTAGATTTTTAACTTTGGGAATAATTTCACAACCGATTCCGTATTGTATAACATCGACAGCGAAGCGATCTTCGCAAAATCTATTTTCTTGAGGAGAATGTATATGAAACGTACCTGGTTCCTTCCTTTTTTTGTGTTCAGCCTGGGTCTCGCGCTGATTCTGGCGGCTTGCAGTACCGCCACCCCGACTGAAGAAGCTGTGCCTGAAGTCACAGCCGACATGCTTAAAGTCTTTGGCACCCTGCCCGAAGAAGTTACACCCACCGGCTATGAAATGACCGATGAACTCATTGACCTGGGCCGCATGCTGTACTACGAACCTCGTTTGTCCGTCAATGGCAATATGTCTTGCAACACTTGCCACGGGCTGAACAACTATGGGATGGATGGCCTGCGCTTTTCCTTCGGGCACACCGGCAACCCCGTCGGACGCAACTCGCCCACCGTTTATAACGCCGCTCTGCACACCGCCCAATTTTGGGATGGTCGCGCCGCCGACGTAGAAGCTCAGGCCAAAGGCCCCATCCTGGCCGGGGGCGAAATGGGCATGCCCAGCGCCGAATTCGTCGTCGAAACTTTGAAATCCATCCCCGGATACCTCCCGTATTTTGAAGCCGCCTTCCCTGGCGATGCTGACCCCATCACCTACGATCATGTCGGGCAGGCCATTGGCGCGTTTGAACGCCGCCTGGTAACCCCTGGTCGCTTCGACCAGTTCCTGGCCGGCGATGAAACCGCCCTCACCGAACGTGAACAACGCGGTTTGGCGTTATTCATCGATACAGGTTGTATCGCCTGCCACAGTGGCCCAGCCCTCGGTGGTGGGATGTATGCCAAACTCGGTGCGAGCGAACCCTATGTCACCAACGACTTGGGCCGCTATGCCGTCACCCAGGCCGAAGCTGACAAATACGCTTTTAAAGTTCCCAGCCTGCGCAACATTGCCATGACCGGCCCTTACCTGCACGACGGCAGTATTCCGACCCTGGAAACGATGGTGCAATTGATGGTCCGCCACCAACTCGGCAAAGAACTGAGCACCGATCAGGTGAATGACATCGTCACCTTCCTGCGCTCCCTGACGGGTGAACTTCCCGGCGAATACACCGCCATGCCCGAACTTCCGCCCAATCCGTAGGCAACTGAAGTAGCCTTGTGAGCAACGAACATCCCGCCTGAATTTTCCAACTTCAGGCGGGATGTTTTTTTCTAAAATCGTGAACTTTCCGCAAAAAAGGTAGGGAAGGCGGGCACACCTATGCGGTGGTCATTTTGCGCCGGGAAGTGAAAAGTAAAAAGTTGCTCCGAGGTCTGGTTGTGCTTCTGCCCAGACTATCCCCCCGTGCCGTTCAATAATCCGCCGCACATTTGCCAGACCAATGCCGGTACCTTCAAATTCATCGGTGCGATGCAAACGCTGAAAGACTCCGAAAAGTTTATTGGCATAGTGCATATCAAAACCCACTCCATTATCGCGGATGAAAATGATGATCTCTTCCTGGGAGCCTGGCGACCAGTTGATCTCTATTTGAGCTAAGGCCCGTGATCTTGTAAATTTTAAGGCATTTGAAATCAGATTTTCAAAAACCATACGGATCAAGGTTGGGTCCCCGATGATCTTTGGGAGGGGGGCAAGGTGCCATTGAATCTCTCGGCCTGCTGTTTCCAATTCAAATTCATGCACTACATTCTGAACCAATGATTCGAGGTCTACCGCCATTTCCACCATCCTGCTTCGACTCATGCGCGAGAAGGACAGGAGGGCATCAATCATCAAGCCCATCCGTTTGGCGGCGTCAGCGATAATCTCCATATAATGCAAGTTTTTTGCATCCGTCATGGTTCCAGATGACATTTTGAGGATTTCCAAAAAGCCGCCAATATGCCGTAGCGGGGCGCGTAGATCATGTGAGATGGAGTAAGCAAAGGCTTCTAGTTCTTTGTTGGCCGCCTCCAATTGTGCAGTACGCTCCGCCACCCGTTGTTCGAGTTCCTGGTTCAATTTTTTGACCTGTTCTTCGGCAAATTTCCGCTCGCTAATATCATGACAGACAATCAGCACATAGACGGCCCCATCCGCACCGTAAACCGACCGCGCGAACTCCTCCACCCATAACAGACTCTCATCTTTGCGGACTTTGCGGAACTGCCATCGGTAGACTTGCCAGGGGTCCCGCAAACAAATTTGGAACTGCTTGTCCACGGTGTCCCTATCTTCCGCATAAATAACCTCCAACACTGTCCGCCCGATTAATTCATCTTTGGCAAAACCGAGTTGGTTGGCGCCAAAATCATTTACCGAAATAATTGACCCTTCAGCGTCCAGCGTAAAAAACATGGATGGGTTTTCGTGATAGAGGGCACGGTAGCGCTCTTCACTAGCGCGTAGGGCTTCGTCAGCCCGCTTGCGGTTGGAAATGTCGCGAACAACGGCGAGAATATAATCGCGATCCATACGAACATAGGTGATATTGAGTTCAACAGGAAAGATTGAACCATCTTTGCGCTGGTGTTTGCTCTCACGTACAATTGCGCCAAATTGTTGTAACTCTGCGATGATTTCTTTCCAAGAACGAGCCGCGACAACAGGGTTGATCTGGGAAATGTTGAGGCTCAGGTATTCCTCTCGCGTGTAACCGTGGGCCAGACAGGCTTGCTCGTTTATGTCCAAAAAACGACCTGTTTCTGGGTCGACCACCTCGATAATGTCATTCGCATGGTCAATTAGAGAGCGGAATAAGGTAAGCGCCTCCTGAGCCTGTTTGCGTTCCGTCATATCCCGGGCGAGGGAGACTGCAAACCGATGTTCGCCCTGCCAAAACGGGCGGACGCGTAACTCAACCGGGAAGACACTCCCATCTTTGCGGCGATGCAGGGTATCAAAAGCGATGACCTCTCCGGCATTTAAGCGTGCGCGCATCTGCCCAAGCAAAGAACGATCAACCCCAACATCAAAGTTGTCCGGGAGCATCCCGACCAGTTCCTCACGAGAATACCCCAAATTCTCGCAAGCCCGGTGATTCACATCCAGGATGGTGCTATCGGTATCATGCAGGAAAAAGGCATCGGCGGCGTGGTCTACGAAGATGCGGAACCGGGCCTCGCTTGCCCGAAGTTCATCTTCAGCCTGCCGGAGTTCGGTAATATCTTGCATAATGCCAAACATCCGTTGGGGTTGGCCTGTTTCATCCCAGGTGACATCGCCCTGAGAGCGGACAATGCGTATTTCCCCGCTGGGCCGGACCACGCGATATTCCACTTCATACCGGGGACCGCCTTGCAACGCTAGATTCGCGGCCTGGGCGGCGCGGCTCCGATCTTCCTGATGGATCAGGCTTTGCCATATTTCATGCCAATGCCTCAGCCCATATTCCTTTTGTTTCTCTAAAGGGAGGCCAAAGATACGGCAGGCTTCTTCGGATAAAGTGATCACATCCATCACATAGTCTCGAACCCAATAACCCACATGCGCCATGCGTTCGGCCTCCCCCAATTTACGCTCGCTTTCTTGCAGATCGCGATAAGCCAACAGGCTGGTCAGGGCATCGGCCACGCGCCGCCCAATTTCTTGCAAAAGCCGCTCTTCTTCCAGCGTCCAGGTTCGGGCATAGGAACACTGATGTAAGCCAAATGACCAGGGCAAGCCCAATTTTGGATGGAGAGCCATGGCGATAAAAGACTGCACGCTGAACACCTCGGTTAACATCCCTGGTACCAGAAGTTCGGCCTTTGGCCCAAATTGCACCGGGCCATCCGCGGCGCGTAAGATACGAAAGACCTCCGCGCCCACGGGGTCCAAGGGGAGTTCCACCCCGACGGGGAACACGCCGGGGTAGTCTGGGCGGGTACGCTCCATCGGGGTTTGCCACGTCACCGCGTCCGGGTCACATGGGTAAACGAGGTAAGCGCGATCACAATCAAAGATCGACAGGATCACATCCAGGACATTCCTCATCATTTCTTCGAGATGATTGGTTCCCTGGATCACGCGGTTAACCTGATCTAGGCTTTCTAAGAAACGTAAATGTGCCAACCGTTCCTGCTCGATCTGCTTTTGCTCCGTCACATCGCGGGCAATACTCAGCACGCTGACCACATTTCCCGCGGCATCTTTCTCCGGGGCATAACGAACTTCAAAAATGAGTTCGCCACGAGATGTTTTCCAGTGGAACTCGGATTGGTTGGGAATTCCTTCCGTGAACGCGCGTTGGATGAGGTCCAGAACGGTGGGGTTTGGGTCTGATGGATCGTATTGTAAAAATTCGGGCAACCGTTTGCCGATAATCGTTTCTGCGGGAATGCCAATCACCCTTTCCATGGCGGGGTTAACATAGGTACACCGAATATCCCGGTCAAACCGCATCACAAAATCCGGGAAGTTTTCGGCTAACATGCGAAAGCGGCGTTCGTTCTCCTTGATCTCGTGGATATCACGCCCGATAGCAAGCACCGATTCCACTCTGCCCTTAGCGCCCATTTCTGGCACAAACCGGATGTGCCCCCAGTGCATTTCCCCTTGTGCCGTGCGGAAGGGAATCTCAAACGCAGTTTCCGTGCCCGTTTCAATGACCTGTTTTAGGTGTTCGATATAAATCTGGGGAGCATAAATGGGCGATTGTTCTTTTGGCGTTCCACCCAAGATGGTATCTGTGGGTGTTTTGAAGAGTTTTTGGATTGCCGGGTTGACGTAAATGCGGCGATATTGGCGGTCGTAGCGGGCAATGAAATCGGGGGAGTTTTCCACCAGGGCACGGAAGAGTTGTTCGCTGGCGAGAATTTGCGCTTCTGTCCCTTTGCGTTTCTCCATAAGGCTGATACGGTCTATCGAAACGGCCATATGGCTTGCCAGAGCAATGAGATATTCCCGCTCGGAGGGGGTGGGCACCAAAACACCCTCCTCGCCAAACGTGCCCGTACCGACCGCGCCAAGATGTTTGCCGGACAAAATGATGGGAATATTCACGATGGTACGGTTTTGTAACCGGGCGACAATTTCTTGATTGACCCGCGCGTCGTTTTGCGCATCTTCAACCAGGACAATTTCGTTGGATGTGAGAATTTCCTCCAGCATCCTGTCCCCACGGATGGTCAGGGTGGCGGTTCCCGCCTCCGACATGACGATCTCTTCGATCGGTCCCCCGGCGAAGAGGGCGTGGGCGTATTCCCTGTCTTCCGAAATTAGGTAGGCCCAAAGATTTTGATAGCCAATGAGCACCTTTATTTCAGCTTGGGCGGCGATTAAGACATCTTGGTAGGTTTCGGCCTGCTCCAGTTTGCGGGAAAGGCGAAGCAACGATTGCGAATGGGTTTCGCGCTCCTGTAATGCTTGCTCAGCTTGTTTGCGTTTGATCCGGGCGCGCAACACCGTAATGCCGAAGGCCAAATCCCCCGCCAACTCTTCTAACAGGCGGATTTCATCCGGGGTAAAGGTGCCAGGTTCGGTGGAGGAGATGTTGAAAACCCCGAAGGTTTTTTTGGTGTCATCCAAAAGGGGTAAGGCGATCTGGGAGCGGGACCCTGTTTGGAGAGCGTGTTCGCGCCAGGGAGCGTGCGGCTCGGTCAGGAAATCCTGGATGAAGGCACTTTGCCCGGTGCGGAGGGCAAGCCCGGCAGGGCCGTGTTCTACATCCTCCCAGGCAAATTGAACATTCGTAAAACCGCGATGCGCCTGTCCTGCCCAGGCGACCGAATTCACAAACTTGGGCATCTCTCCTTCTACATATCCTACCCAGGCCGAGTGGTAGCCCGCTTCTTCGCATACGATCTTGCAAATATCATCGAGCAAGATTTGCTCGTCTTCGGCGCGTAGAAGCGTTTGGTTGCAGTTACTGATGGCGTGCAATTCGCGATTCAACTTGCGGAGAGTTTGTTCGTTTTGTTTGCGTTCGGTGATGTCACGCCCAATGGTTTGAACGCCGGTAATCGTCCCACTCGCACTCCGCTCGGCCACAAAACGGATATTGTGATAACGCACCCCCTCCCCCTGGTCAGGCAGGGTGAGGTCCATCTCGTCATTTTGGCCGGTTTGGAATACTTCCAAAATTTTTTTCTGATATTGGTGCGCTTCTACGATAAGCCCCGCTTCTACGGGGGTCGTCCCGAGTATTTTTCCCCCCCTTGCGCTCAGGGTTTTTTCCAGGGCAGGGTTAACATAAATCGTCCGGCCCTGGGCATCGTATCGGGCGACATTGTCGGGGCTGTTCTCGGCCAGGGTGCGGAACTCCCGCTCACGCTGGGCCAGTTCTTGCTCCATCTCCCGGCGTTTTTCGAGCAGGTGAATGCGGTCGAGGGTAACGGCCAAATGACTGGCGAAAGCGATCAAATATTCCCGTTCCGAGGGGGTGGGGACACGCACTCCCTCCTCGCCAAACGTACCCATCCCGACCGAGCCAAACAACCTGTCGAACAGCAGGATCGGGACGTGGACGAGCGTCCGGTTCCCCATCCGCGCGGCGATATTTTTGTCCGTGCGGGGATCGGTTTGGGCATCTTCAATCACCTGGATTTCGGTGGTTTGGACGAATTCTTCCATCATCCGATCCCCCTCAACGGTCAGCACACCTGTGCCGACTTCCGACATCACAAGGTCCGCCATGGGGCCTTGCGCTTGTAAGGCTCTTGCGTGTTTTTTGTCCGGGGAGAAGAGGTAGGCCCACAGGTTTTGATAACCCAGGAGGTTTTGGATTTCGTCGCGCCCTGCGCGCATCAGTTCGACGTAAGTTTGGGCGCTTTCTAATTTTCGGGAAAGCCGGAGCAGGGATTGGGCGTGCTTTTCGCGTTCGCGGAGGGCCTCTTCGATTTGCTTGCGGTGATGGATTTCTTCCTGGAGATGGAGGTTGGTGGCGGCCAGCGCGGCGGTTCTTTCAGCCACCCGATTTTCCAATTCCACGTGCGCTCTTTGCAGAGCGTCTCTTTGCTGGCGGTTTTCCAGGGAGGTGGCGATATAGGTGGCGAGGTTGGTTATGAAGGGTTTGTAGAGGTTGAAAAAGTCAAGATCGCCCACTCGAAAGACAAAAATGCCAAAATGATGCTGACGTGCGTGAATTCGGGTGAGTTGAATGCCGGGCAAGTCCCCCAATTCACACTTAAATGGCGGCATTTCAATTGGCGCATCTATCGCATGGTCAGTTTTTTTGCGAAATCCCAAACATTCTTCGCACTTTGCAACCCCCATTTCACCCTTTGAAACCGTGACATTTTCCAAACAGATGGAGCAAGCCACAATCCCTGGAATGGCGAATAAGGTCTCAGCATAAAAATCCGCCACAAGCGAAATATCAGTTAGAACCTGTTCAATGTTCTGTGCGGCCAAGATTTGGCCTAAGACGCGGGCATCCACTTCGGGAGAGACCGCATTTCTGGGTGAGTAGATAGGTTCGTTCATCAGCATTCTCTCCAAGGCCCCTAAATACCAATACTTGTAATTACTCACCGAGACAGATGCCGGAAAAACAAAAGAAAAAAAGGGATATGGACCTCTTACAGCTTTTATTTTTCGAGGCTACGCCGCCCGGTTTGAGTGGTTAACATTAATTTTATCATTGACCCTTTCTCTTATGAAAAAAAATAAAGGCGATTTCCAAATAAATATCCCGCCCAGGCACCAAACCCGGGCGGGATGTTTTCATTCCAAAATTCCCTCAGTTCCCCCAAATCCTACAAGTTCCAAAGAGTCCCCACAAATTCCTGGCAGAAAATATAGGAACCGTGGGAACTCATAGGAACTCACGCATCACGTTTCACGCCTCCCCCTCACTCAAACCGCAACGCGGCCACCACATCCATCCGCGCCGCCTGCCGCGCGGGAATGATCGCCGCCAGCACGCCGAACAGCAACCCTGCCGCCAGCGCCGCCAGCAGACTACTGGTCGGGAAGAGATAGTCCACCGGGAAACCCAGGGCCGCGAACGCCTGCACCGCCATCGCCCCCAGGTACAAGCCGGAAAGCAGGCCAAACGCCGTGCCAATCGCGGCCAGGATCAACGCCTCCGCCAGGATGACCGTGCGAATCTGCTTGCGGGTCGCCCCCACCGCGCGGAGCATCCCGATCTCCCGCGTCCGTTCGATGACGCCAATCGCCAGCGTATTCACCATCGCAATCAACGACGGCACCGCCAGGAAAAGCATCAAAACCACAATTCCCGCAAACGCCGCATCAAAAATACCCACGTTCTGGGCTACATACTCCCGCCCCGAAACCAGTTTGAACTGCGGATACTGCGTAATCGCCGCTTTGATCCCCGCCTCCACCGCGGCCAGGTCGGCCCCTTCTTGGGCGTTCATCTGGAAAAACACGTCCTCAGTACGCCCAAAGTCGGTTTCGATATTTGCCTGGGAGATGTACCCGGTCGTCGTCTTGGCATTCAGATAATCGGACGCAATCGCGACAACTTTATAGGTCTGTTCCCCGGTCGGGGTCAGAACCACGACCTCATCCCCCAACGTCACCCCCGCGGCAGACCCCAAAACCCCGTTGATGATCATCCCCCGCCCCGCTTCCATCTCGCGAAACGCAGTCTGCGCGTCCCCTTCCACGAAGGTCAGGCCGCTCGTCTGGTTGTAGGCTTCCGGGTCAATTCCCAACAAGCCCACGGCCACCTCGTTGATCTTCGTCCCGGCAAAGCGCAGGGTGCTGACCACCTCCATGCCTTCGACGGCGCGCAGGTCATCGGCCAGTTCCGAAGCCGCGCCGACGTTGGTGCCCCACACGGCAATGGAAGGCGGCACGAGCAGGTAATCGCTGGACAGGCTGTTTTCCAGCATTTTGATAAAGGTCAGCGAAATGCTCGAAAGCACGGTCCCGGCCATCACGATAATGGCGAGGGCGATCATCGTCGTCGAAGCGGTAATGGCGGCGCGGGAAGGCTGACGGGACAGGTTGCCCTCGGCGAGTTGGGCCGTCCCCTGCCGGGCGAAGAGATACGCCATCAGGGTGCCGAAGATGTTCGCAATCGGGTTCACCAGTGCGGGGGCGATGATGATCAACCCCGTCGTAAACAACACCGCGCCCAGGCTGATCAACCCGCCGTTGCCGGAGAGCAGTGCCCCGACCGCGAGGGTAATCATCCCGATCCCCGCCCAAAAACCGACCCCGGCCATTCGTTTGAGCGTCACGACCGCGACCGCCGGACGGAGCGCCTCTAACGGGGTGACGCGGCTGGCCGCCCGCGCCGGGATAAGCCCCGCGAGAACCGTAACCCCCACCCCAATCAGGGCACAGATCACGATCAGGTTCACTGTCACCGTCGGGGAACTGATCTGAATGTTCAAAAACTGCTGTCCAATCGGGCCAACGAACTTCAAAGCCATGGCCCCAAACGCATACCCCAACAGGATGCCCGCCAGGGTGCCCAACACGCCTTGAATCAGTCCTTCGATGAGGATGAGGCCGGTGATCGTGCGGCGGCTTGCCCCCACGGCGCGCAACATGCCAATATCCCGCCGCCGTTCCACGATGATCGTGCGGAAGGTGTTGAAGATGATGAACCCGCCCATGAGCAGGCCCAGCGCACCCATAAAGTTCATGATGCGTTGGGCGGTGCCGATGTTGGTCAGGATTTCCGCGCCCGCTTGCAGGACGCCGATGGTGTAGCTGTTGCCGAGCGTGTCGGTGATGGCGGTTTCGATTTCGGCGCGGCGCGTTTCGTCTACGGAGTCGAAGTTGGCGTCAATCACGTTGATTTTGCCGGGCGCGTCGAGGATGCGTTGGGCTGACGACAGGCTGACGAGGACTTCTTCGTTGCCGGGGAGCAACCGCTGGGGGATGATGCCGACGATTTCCAGCGCCACCGTCCCGGTCGGGGAAGGCAGGGTGAGCGTGTCGCCCAGCGCGAGGCCCGCGACTTCCGCCAGGGATTCGGTGATGACGGCGAGGGATTCATCCGCCGCTTCGAGGTAGCGCCCTTCCAGGATTTGCACGACCGTCATCGTACGGTAGGCGTCCGGGGTGGCCCCCACGAGCGTGACCGCGGTGACCCGGTCGGGGATAGCGGGGTCTTCGTCGAAGTAATCCACGGGGAGGTTGATCGGGCGTTCGAGCGTGCCACTCACGGCAACGATCCCGTCCACGGTCGCGAGTTCAGCGAGGACATTTTCCGGGAAAGCTTCGCCGGTTTTATTCGTGATGGTGGCGTCCACCTGCCCGGCGGCGGCCATCGCATTGGCGGTGAAAGATTGAACAAACGCAGGCATGATGATGTTCATGCCAAAGATGATAAGGACACCAAAGACAATGGCGAGGGTGGTCAAAACGGTACGGAGTTTGCGTCCGCCGAGGTAGCGGAGGGCGAGGGTGAGTTGGAGGTTCATGGGGGGACTCCTTAGAGGGGGGAAAGAAGGTAGATAGGGTAAATAGGGTAAATAGAGTAAATAAAGTAGATAGAGTAAATAAGGAGATTCTACCCTAACGACCTTATTTACCTTATCTACGCTATCTACCCTATTTATCGCGCATAATCCGGCAAATACTTTTTCACCAGCAACAGAATCAACGCCCCCATGCCCGGATACCAGGGATTTTCACCCTGCGGTACCCACTGGTAGGCGAAAATTTCCGGGTTGGGGGTCATCTGGGCATCGTCCACCGTGATTAAGAACCAAAAATTCAATTCCTTGTACCCGGCATAATAATCCACCCCAAACCGCTCTTCCCACCCCTCATCCGCCCCGATCAGAGTGAACCCCTCCTCGATCAGTTCGCGGCGCAACGCCTGAGCCGGGGATTCGCCATCGTCCACACCCCCACCGGGGAGGGCGGCCATCCGCGTTGGGCCATGCCGCACGCCCAAAATCGCCCCATCCCCTCGGCGCACGATCAGCGCGCGGGCAGAAACGCGGTGAAAAGGCAAGGTTACGGTTTTAGGGCCGAGATCAATCGCCTGGTTGTTGTAATAGTTGATTTCGTGGAAGGTAGCTTGCATGGGAAAGAGAGGGATAGAGGGTAAATACGGTAAAGAGGGTAAAGGAGGTAAATAGGGTAAATAGAGTATATACCTTATCTACCTTATTTACCTTATCTACTTTATCTACCTCTTCACCCCTTATACAACAAATCAAATGCCTTGTGATACACCCATTGGATGAACCCCCGAACAGGCCCCCGTACCCAACCGCGTCCCGCCCCCCCTTTCACCGGCCCACGCGGGGGCACCGTGGCCGGAGCAATCTCCCCTGCCCAATCGGGCACTACATTCCCCATGTGCCGCACCCACCATTCCGGCGTGGACAGCCGCAAATACCCCCGTTCATTGATCGCCACATCCAACCGCCGCACCTGCCCCATCGGTTTCTCCGCGGGGATGGGAATCACTTGCTGGAGCACAGATTTGCGGGTGATAAATTGGAAATGGCCTGCACCAATAAAGAATTGTTGGTTGGTTAGTTGGCTCGTTTGCTCGTTTGTTGGATTGCTGACTTGCTGACCTGCTAACTTGCGGACCTGCGGACTTGAGGATTTGCCACCTTGCCCAAGCGTCACCCGCACATCCTCCTGCTTCCCAAAATTCTCCCGCGCCTCGGCCTCTTCCTGGCCCAGACTGCGGGCGTGTTTCCAATAATCTTCCCAGGCGAGCAGTTTGCCCCGTTCGAGCGTGATACCATCCGTTTGTTCGGCCCACGCGACGGTCGCGGTGGAAAACTGCGCGGGACTCCACATCGGGATGCCCGTCACCATCCCCGCGTTGGGAAACGCATCCAACACCTTTACCAGCGCAGAGAGCCAGCCCTTTTCAAAATAAATGTCGGCGTCGGCATACGCGATCAACTCCCCCGGCGCGGCGGCGAAGACGAAGTTCCACGCGGCGGCTTTGCCCAAGTTTTTGTCGGACAGGACGAGATATTGGATTTTTCCCGCCTCATGCTGTTCACTGAGCCACGCGCGGACTTCGGTACAACTCGCGTTATCGAAGACGAGCAAGTCATAAGGCAGGTCGGAGTGCGCCCACAGGCTGTTTAAACAGGCTTTGAACACGTCCAGGCTTTGGGCGTAGTACCCGCTCAGGAAGGGGATGTAGCTGATGATCGCCACCGTCACCCGCGCGGGCTGGGGGACGGATTCGACAAATTTGGCAGGGTTTTGACCGATTCTCATGGGATGAATGGAACACAGATTTAACAGATTGCTTGAATCCCCACTGATTTTTTTATTCTTCTTTCGTCAATCCGCGCCGCAACTTCCGCAAACGCCGGGTGAGCCACCATCGAAAGCCCTGTTTCTCTTTCGGGCGCATTGCCATTTCGACAGTGCGGATGGTGCGGAGGAGAGTTGGGCGGGGCGAGACGATTTTGCCGTTGCGGAGTTCGCGGTCCGTGTCGAGGAGGATGTAGCCTGTGTAGTTGTTTTCTGGGCCGCGGGCGAGGGCGATGTTGCGGTGGGATTCTTCGTGGTTGTAGTGGGGTTTGCCGCCGGGGAGGTGGCTGTAATCGTGATTTTGATGGACGATGAACACGTCGGGGGTGGCGTCAATGGTGGGCCAGCCCTGTTGACGGGCATGGAAAATCGTCCAGTTATCCCACCCCGCGCGGCCAATGGCGAAATCGGGCATGTCGGCGAACAGATGGCGAGGGAAGATGAAGTAATCGCTCCCGGCGGGGACGTGGAGGGCGCCTTCGCGGTGCGTGCGTTCGTGCAAGCGTTCCACCCAGCCAGGGGAGAAGTCGAGGGGTTCGGTCACGTCCAGGTTCCAGCGGCGACCGATGATGAGGAACTCTTGCGTCTGTGCTTGCACGCGGCGGGCGGCTTGCACCACGTCCGGGGTGAGGAGGATGTCAGCGTTGACATAGCAGAGGAGGGGAGCTGGGGAATGATCCCGTGCAAGGGCGAAGATCGAGCTGACCAACGGCGTGCCCTGCGGGGTCCGGGCGACGTGGGGGAGGTGCGTCACGCGGAATTCCGCGGCCACGTCCGCCATTCCCGGTTCATCGCCGATCAGAATCACGTCTACGTCGTCTAATTGTGTCCACGATTGGATGGCGTTGCGCTGAATGGTGCGGATATGAGGATTTGTAAAAGGTTTGGGGGCGGAGAAGAGGGTGAGGAGGGGCATGTGTCAGGTGTCAGGTTTTCGGGTATCAGGTGTCAGGTTTCCTCGAACACCTGACACCTGATTCCTGGCACGTTTTTTATCGTTCGTCTACATCTTTGAAGGTTTTTTGTTCGACGTGGGCGTTGATTTTTGCCAGTTCGGGTTCACGTTCGAGGAGGGCGAGGATGTCCAGCCAGGTGAATTTGTCGTCGGGGAAACGGGCGGCGATCTGGCGGGCAAATTCCAGGTCTTCGGGGGTATCTACGGTCCAGCGGTGGTGGCTGAGGTTTTTGTCGTGGTTGAGGACGAGGGTTTTGAACCGGTCGTTGTGTTCATAGAGGTAGGGCATGACGTGTTCGCGCTGGTAGGTTTCTTTGGCTTCCTGCCAGGCTTTTTCGAGGGCTTTAAAGGTGCAAACTTCGACATCCAGCCCGATGGGGTAAGTGCGGCCCCAAGATGTTGGCAAGCGGTTGGCGGTGAAGTCGTTGGGCGGGGTGAAGGCGATGGAGGTGGTGCCGAACGCGCCCCAGAGGAGTTGCACGGTGCGGCTGATGAGGCCCGGATCGATAAACGGGCAGTCTCCGGTAATGCGGACCACGATGAAGGCCCCAAGGGCTTTGGCGGCCTGGTAATAGCGGTCAAGGACATCGTGTTCATCGCCGCGAAAACAGGTGTAGCCGTTGTCGTTGCAGAATTGTTCGATGACGTCATCGCTTGAATTGGTGGAGGTGACGACAGCGACTTTGTCGAGGGCTTTGGCGCGTTTGGTGCGTTCGAGGACCCATTGGAGCATGGGGCGTCCGTGGAGGTCGGCCATGACTTTGTTGGGCAGACGTTTGGAACCCATGCGGGCCTGGATGAGGGCAATGGTGAGGGGGAGTTTGGGCATCATAGGAGGAAATTCTCCAGTTCTAGTAAACGAATAGATTAAAGTAAGTATACCCTAGAAAGCGGGCGTTTCACTTGGAATGGGCAACGCTTCCACAAACCCCTTCGCCCGAAACTTTTCGACGTATTCCCGCACCACCCAATAATCCAACCCCACTTCTTCGGCGATGTCGAATACGGAACGGTCGCCTTCAAACCGCATCATGATTTTCTCAATCGCCCGGTTGAGCGCCCAATTTTCGCGCCAGTCCACCCACAGCCCGTGCCCGGACAAGAAAACGGGGCCTTTGAACGTGCGTTTGGGGATGTAGTTCGAGGCGTAAATCCGCACGATTTCTTCTGCCACGTCCACCGCACCTTGCAACATGTCTTCGTGGATGATGTCAGGGTTATCGGCGTCGGTGTGGTATTCCTCGTAGGGCCAACGGTTGAGGGAGAGGCACGGGACGTTGACGCCAGGGCCGTTGATGACGCGTTCGTCGTTGGCGGGGTGGGCGGCGAAATCGCGTGTGACGAATTCCGTATTTCGTATTTCGGAAATTTTACGCAATACGGAATTCGCAATACGGTCTAACAGGTGATCGCCCTGCCGGGATTTGTGCATCGCCAACGGACTTCGGTTCCCCGTCATTTCCAGGAAAATCCCCCCCTTCAAACGGGGGAGCAGGTCCTCGTGATGGGCGAGGTACGCAATCGTCCCGACCGTTTCCGGGCAGAAGAGAAAGCGCACCGCCATCGAGCCGGGGGGCAGTGGCCGTGCGGCCAGACGTTGCGCTAACCCCACCGCGGTCACCACGCCCGCTGCGTCGTCGTTGGCTTGCATGGGGTGGCAGATGTGAGAGGCGATGATCATTTCGCCCGCCATTGCGCCCGCCATTGCGCCCTTCACCCCTGGCCCCTCTCCCGCGGGGAGAGGGGGGATGATCCCCACGCCAATCCGAAAGCCCGGTTCTTGTACAAATTTGGCGTTGATCACCGCCTGGTACTGCTGGTCGCGGGGAAGTTGGTCGTACACATTTTTGGGGAGGCAAAAGCCCCAACTGCGGTCATAAAATTTGAAGACCCAGGGCACGGCGTCGGGGAATTTTTCGTTGACGTAGAGGTGCGGGGCGAGTTCGTCCCAATCCAGCCACAGGTGAACGGGGTTGGAGTAGGAGACGAGGTGGAGGGGGTTATTCGCAAAATCTACCACCCGTCTTCCGTCTTCCGTCTCCAAGTAAGCCTCGTGGACGACATACCGTTCGGGCACGCGCCACGTCCAAATTGGCGTGCCGGGGACGTAGGTTTCGAGGGTGTAGTGCGCCTGCACGGGCATGGCGTCCCCTACGAGGGCGAGGGCTTCATCCGTCCCGTCGGAGGCGAGGGTGCGGTGGAGGGGAAAGAGGCGTTCGAGGAGGGGTTTGAGGGGCATTGATGATTTGTGATTGGTGATTAGTAGCATCCTGAGCGGAATTCATCTTCCGAACTCCAGGCTTATGCGAAGTCGAAACCCGTAGTCGAAGGATGCGGGGTCAGGGATTGGCGATACGGAGTTTCAATTCACTGAAATTTTGGCTGAGATACAGCAACAACGTATAAATCAGCGTCAGGATTCCCGTGATTTCAAAAATCTCTTCCACGGTCGTGATCACGTTGTACAGCGGGCGGTTTTCCCCGTAGGCCTCGGCAAACCAGCCACCGACCATTTCCATGCCCACTGCGCCACCCAGATATAAAAAGGCGGAGGCGACGAACAGGATTTTCATTTTGGGCGGGAGATGCAGGAAAAAGCGAAAATATGCAATTCCCACAAGGATCACCAATGGGATGGCGATAATTACCCAGCCGAAGAAAAAAATCCCGGTTGGCTTGAGATACAGTTGAAAAATGCCGATAAACCGTTCGTGCAGAACCGCCGCTTCATCCAGCGATAAAAAGAAAAAGATCAACCCCATCCCCTGCCATTGCCGGGCAAACGCGCCGTTGGTTTGCGCCTTCAAACTTCCAATAACCCCAAACAGAATGGCGGCCAGTAGGAGGGTGAACGTCGCAAAATACGTGGGGATGTTCGCTTCCTGATCGAGGTCGAACTTGACGCGGAACCCCCAAAACTTCTGCGCCCAGGTCAGTTCTTCGATCACGTCAATCATCACACTGGCGAGGACGATGAAGAGGGCGATTCCGGCCAGCAGGGTGACGATCTTTTGCGGGCGGAGGAGGATACCTTCCCCAGCCGGGGTTGCGCGCCCCGCACGGGCAAGCGCCACCCACACGATGATCGTCTGTACCAGGCGGGTGAACGCGTAAAAGACGACGGGGAAAATCCGCACGAGGACGCCCTGCAACGTCGAAAGGGGTTGGAACCCCACGTACAGGTACAGATACGTGCCGAACAACGCCACCCCGTACAACCCCAGCATCACCGGGCCGAAAAGGGGAAAATCCCCCGCGGTCCGCGCCACCCGTTCGGCGAAAGCGGCGTGTCCGGCCTTTTTTCCAAACCCCCGCGCCCCCCAGCCAAACGCCGCGGTCACGATCAGAATCCCCGCCGCGATTGCCAGGCGGGATTTGGAAAAGCCCAAAATCCACGCGTTTTTAGGGTCGGAGGGGATGAGGAGCAGAATGGCGAGGGCAAGTAAACCTTCGATGGCCCCGGAAGAAAGGTAGTAACGAATGATTTTTAGAGATTGGTTGAGCATGTTTTGCTTAAGTTCCGTTGAATTAAAATTTATGCCGATTGTGACTGTACCACCACAGTGCCAGACAGCCAATCATAAAGGGTGCGATGGGTTTTACTCCAGATCAACATCCCAAAATTTACTCCTACCAACCCCCAAACGACCCCAAACCCCCAAAGCACCCAAGCAGGCGGTTCTTCCGGTGTAACCGGCCATCCAGGAATGTTGAACAAACACGTATGAGCAATCTGCCAGGGCAAGAACTTGACTGCCGACCGAATGAAAGAGCGCCCAAAATTCATTCGCTCACCTGCCAGAGTCTGCACACGTACACGCACTTTCCGTTTGCCCCATGTTCCTTGTGCCACAGAAGATTCCTGAGTTGCAAAATAAAGTATTACCGGCAAAATGAGCGCGACAAAGGCCAACGCATCCCGCGCAATCGGGGTGGTCAACTCTTCTGTGACTCGATCTTGAAATGGCCCAAAAGCGATAAAACTCCCGACAAGCGATACAACAAAAATGATCCCCAAGATGACCAAATAATCATGCCCAAATGCAAGCAAGCGTGGTTTCAGTCCAGCAAACATCTCTTATTCCTTCTCCACATAATACAACAACCCCGGCTCCCGCCGCATCTCCCGCGCGGTGAACGCGTACACCTCATTCGCCCGCATCAGACTCACCTTCGCCTCCCCAATCTGCCGCACGGTAATCATCCCGGCCTCCTCCATCAACGCCCCCATCGGGTCCACCATCGTATGCACACCCTTCTCGATGTCCCGCACCAGCATCGTAAACGACTCCTCGCGCGTCGTCCCGTCCCAATCCGTCACCTGCCCGGTGAACGATTTCATATACCTGTAATCCACCCCCTCCATCTCCTCGACGTGATGGAAAAACGTCATGCTGTCATTGTATGACAAGCCAATCACCATGATCTTCCCATCCAACTCGCGCAGTTTGCCAAACACAGAATTTTCCCCGTAACTGCTCGTGTACCGTTCCGCGGTCAGAAATTCCGCCTGCGGGCCAATGATGGCGAAGGAATAAATGGGGTGAAACACTCGTTTCGCCCGCGGGTCTTTCCGCACGAGTTCGGTGATCGCCCCCATGCGGGACGGCGTTTCCCGCACATCCCACGGCACCCCCTTGCAAAAGTCGAAGTTGAAATTGGGCATGATCAGCGTCCCGGTGGGCGATAACACATCGAGCAACGCATCAATTACCGTTTGCGGCCCGCCCTCCACCCCCCCGAGGGATTTGTAGGACGAGTGAACGAGGAGTGTGTCACCGGGTTGGACGCCGAGGGTTTGGAACTCATGGGTGAGGGTGGGGTGGGTGAGCATAGTGAACTCTTGTTGAAAGTTGAAGGTTGGTTGGTTCGTAGACCTGATTGGCAATCCGGCTTACAGGTCAAATAGAGGAACTGGAATTTCTCCGCGATAGAGTTTGAATACAACGGGGACGCGATATTGATGCCAGGTATCGAGGGGAGGCAATTCATCTTCGCCAAAGAAGGCGGCATCAAGGGCTTCAGAAGTACGAACTGGATTTCCTCCTGAGACCTCGACTTGAAAAACTGCCAGGTAAAGTTGGCGTCTTAGTGCGGCTTTCCAGCGGAGGGAATCGAAGATTCCGAGCAAGCGAGTGGGGGTTCCGCAAAGACCGGTTTCTTCTTCGAGTTCACGTTGGGCCGCCTGGGCAAGCGTTTCGCCGATGTCCACCAACCCGCCCGGAATCGCCCATTTTTTGGAATCACGACGTTGAATGAGCAAGAGCTTGCCATCCCGAAAAAGTGCGGCTTCTGCCCCGGCATGAGGGCTGATATGATCCAGATCATCTTGATAGTTTTCCAATACTTCTTCGGGAGAACCCTGCTCCAGCGCAGCGACAATCTCCGCGCTTGCTAAAAGGATCTTCTGATAACGCTCCACATCGTATTCATCCTGGGCATAACGCAGCCCCATGTTGGCAATCGCGCGGAGTTTGTCTGCAATTTGATAGAAGGTTTGTGGCATGTCGAAATCCTTTCATTGATCGAAATAAGGTGCGGCGATTTCCCCGCGGTAGAGTTTGAAAAGCATCGGAATCCGAAGGTGATGGCCTTGCGAAAGGGGCGGCAGTTCATCTTCGGCGAAAAAGCCCACGTCCAGCGCTTCGGGAGAAGTTTGGGGCAGGTCATCCGATTCGCAGAGGAAGTTGAAATGATTGAGATGATGCCGGAACGGACTTTGCCACTTCCGACTATCGAACACCGCGAGCAAACGGGTCGCGCGCCCGCGCATCCCCACTTCCTCGAACAGTTCCCGCACCGCGCCCGCGGCCGGCGTCTCCCCCACTTCCACCGCCCCGCCGGGAATCGCCCAACGATGGTCATCATGCCGTTGAATGAGAAGCAGTTTCCCCTCCCGAAACACCACCGCGCCCGCCCCCGTAAAAGGCGTCAGATACCCCACATGATCCTGATACACAGAAAACACCTCCTCCGCGGAGCGGTTTTCGAGTTCACTCACCAGCCGGGCACTGATCGCCAGCACTTTTTCGTACCGCTCCCGATCATAACCATCCTTCGTGTAATAAAGTCCCAAATTGGCGATCCCGCGCAGGTCATCGGCGATTTCGCCCAAAGTTTTGTGATCCATGATTTGACACTCCTGAAAAAGGCCTATTTTTTTTAACGCAAAGCCGCCAGGTTGCAAAGGCGCAAAGGTTTTAAAAGTTTCCTTCAAGAATTTACGAGTTTTTTGGGTAAAAACGGCCTCTTTCACAGGTGATAACTTGGTTTTCTCTTCGCGGCTTTGCATCTTTGAGCCTTTGCGTTAAGAAGTAACTTTTTGCAATAACCTCTTTACTTCTCCCACCGCGCCCGAAAGGCTTGCCGTTCCGCTTCGGTATAAAAATGGGTGGCGTATTTCGAGTTATACACCTCATCTAAAAATTCCGGCGAAAAATTCAGCGCGTGCAAAAACGCCGTTTGCAATTCCTGATACCCCTTCGCCTTCGTCACATTCGCCGGTTTCAGCGCGGGCACCTCCACCCCCAAAAAAGCCTTCAACGCGGGCCGAAAACAGACATTCAACGCCTCCAACTTGATGACCAAAATCCCCACCCCCTCCTGCTCGTAAATTCCATACCCCTGCTCGTGCGGGAACGCGTGCCCATACACATCGAACCCGAACACCGCCTTCAACTCCCGGTCGAACCAGTTGAGCGCAAACTCAAACTCATTCCCCTGCCAAAAATCCTCCACCACCCCCGGAACCCGCACCGGGTCGCCCAGCCGCTGACGGAATCCCGCCTCGGGCAGATTCCCCTGAAAAAACGCCGACACCTCCCGCCCAATCGGGTCGCGGAACAACGTGATGATCTTGATCCCCTCCAGCCCCCGCGCCCTCTGCTTGCGGATGAATTTGCTCTCAAACAGGTGTTTGCTCGCGGGCAGTCGCGAGGCTGAAAACAGCGAAGGTTGACCACCGTAGTAGTTCTGATCTTCCTGCCGAATCCCCGCGTCGGACAGGACGTGGAGGTGGTAAATCTGCGTTTGGGGCAGGAGCGGGCGGAGGGTGTCGAGTAGCGTGGTGGAACCGACTTTGCCCATCTGATAAATCAGCAGGGGTTGGCGTCCGCGTAACTGCCGTTGGAACCAGAACTCCGAGGAGAGGGTGGCGAGGGCGTAGTTTTTGGCGAGGAGGTTGTCTATGAGGAGGGCTTTGAGGTTAGGCATATGTCTTAAAACTTCGGAGGGCTTCACTTTCCAAAAAACCGAGTTTTTGCACCCCCACAGGATGTACTTGCTTATTGAGACTCATCCCACGCAAATAACCGTTGCTTTCAAAGAAAAACTCGGTTTTTTGTCGTAATGGTTGGTTATCCGCTTTTCATCCCCGAATAGATAAACCCCTTTTTGATCATTTTGATGTGCGGGCCTTTGTCAATGCCGATCTCGTTCCCGCACACGCACAGGATTTTGTCATCCTGCCGTTGGTATTCGTATTCTTCCACGATCCGGTCTTTGTTGCACCGCAGGACTTCGCCTTTGCCGATCTTTTCGTATTTCCAAAGTTTGCGTTTGCAGGCAGAGCATTTGAGGGTGAGCATTGGGGGAAGGTAGACAGGGAAAATAGGTAGACAGGTAGACAGGTAAATAGGGTAGCATCCTGAGCGGAGCGACAAGTGGCTTAAGTCTTGGAGTTATTCTGATCCAGCGTAGTCGAAGGATGCGGGTCTAGAGTATGTATGTGTCGTTTATTTCCCTGTAACCATTTCCCAGGCTTCGAGCAAATGCGGAAAATTCTTGTCCCAATCCCCGCGCTCTTCCGCTAACTGGCGGGCGGCGCGGGACATGGCGGGGAGGTCGGCACGGTGATCGAGAGCGTGAAGGATGGCGCGTTCGAGGTCAGCGGGGTCCCCATCGCGGAAGAGCCAACCTGCTCGGGTGAAATCACCCGCACCCTCACCCCCGGCCCCTCTCCCGCGTGGAGAGGGGAGTCTTATTGTTTCCTCTCCCAGTGGGAGAGGGGTAGGGTGAGGGGAAATCCATTCTTTGTTTCCCGGAATGTCGGTGAGCAAGACCGGGGTACCGCTGGCGAGGGATTCGAGGAGGGAGATCGAGGTGCCGTCGCTGTGGGAGGTGGAAATGTAGAGGTCGGCGGCGCGGTAGTAGTGGGGGAGGTCGTTTTGGTTAACCTGGCCGGGGAAGTGGACACGGTCAATTAAACCAGCGTTTTGGATCAGGCCCTTGATTTTGCCGGAGAGGGGGCCACCACCGAGCATGAACAGGCGGAGTTCGGGACGCTGGCGAGCGGCGTGGACGAAGGCGCGGGCAAGGTCTTCCACGCCGTAGAGGGGGGTCCAGTTGCGGGTGGAGAGGAGGACGAAGGTATCTTGATCCCATCCCTTTCGTTCGCGAAGTAGAGATTGCGGATTGTTGATTGCGGATTGCTGATTTGCTGGTTTGAATTTTTGAATATCAGCGCCCCAGGGGAAGGTGACGATTTTGGCGGGGTTCATGCCGTGTTCGATGGCGAGGTGGCGGATGGTGTTGCAGTCCCCGACGAAGGCGGCGGAACGGTGGAGGGTGTAGCGGGTGGCCCATTCCCAGGATTTGCCGTTGTGGAGGTCCATGAGCAGGTCGTAGCCCCAGGACATGGTGATCAGGTTTTTGTATCCGGCGAGGGCGGTGAGGAAGGCGACGCGCTGGACGGGGCCGGCCTGGATAATGTCCGGGCGGTAGCGGCGGATGACTTGTTTGAGGGAGGATAACAGTCGGGGGCCATCACCCCGCGTAATCCGGGTTTGGCCGCCTTCCCAGGGGATCAGCGTCACGCCTTCGGGGACGGGGCGATCTTCGTAGGGATGCCCCGCGTTCTCCAGGCGGAGGAAGAAGATTTCATGGCCGGTCTGCACCATTTTGGTCAGGAAACGGTGATCGTGGGTGGTGTAGTCGCGGGAGAAGTGGATGAGGCGCATGGGAGGGTAGATAGGGTAAATAGAGTAGATAGGGTAGATAAGGAAGACAGGGGAAACAGGTATATACCTTATTTACCCTATTTACCTTATCTACGTTATTTACTTTTTCTATTCCCCTACATTCTCCCACCGAAACTCCATCCCATACGGCATCTCGACCATCGTCTTTTTGCCGATGAGGCGATCTGCTTCCCAGGCGGGGATACTGCCGGGGACGTTGGGACGGAGGGCTTCGATCATGTCGGCGGTGAGGGTTTCGCCGGCTTGAATGGGGCGGGCGGCGCGGAGGCAACGGCGTTGGAGGACGTAGGTTTGTTGTTCGTTGCCGGTGACGAATTTGTCGGGGGAGCCGAGGGCACGTTCCAGGGTGCGGACTTGTTGAACCATGTCGGCCCAAGCCTGGGGGTTCATGGCGAATTTGTGGTCGGGGCCTTCGCGGTCGTTGCTGTCGGTGAAGTGGCGTTCGATGACGCGCGCGCCGAGGGCGACCGCGCCGACGACGGGGGCGGGGCTGTGGGTGTGATCGGAGAGGCCGAGAATCGTGTTGGGGAAGAGGGTGGCGTAGGTTTTGAGGACGTTGAGGTGGAGGTGGTCGTAGTTGTCGTCGCGGGCGGTGTAGTTGGTGTTGCACTGCATGAGGACGATTTTGTCGGTGGCGCTGAGGGCGATCCGCATGGCACGGACGACATCGCTGAGGTCTGCCGCGCCGGTGGCGATGAGGAGGGGTTTGCCGAACCGGGCCATTTTGAGCAGGCCATCGGGCCAGGACATGAGGTCGGAACCGGCTTTGTAGGCGGGGACGTAGGGGTCGAGCATGTCGATGGCGGCGTCATCGTAGGGGCTGGAGAAGTAGTGGATGCCGAATTCGTCGCAGGCTTCTTTGAGGATGGGCGTCCATTCAAAGGGGACGGAGGCATCGGAGTAGACTTCAAAGACGGATTTTTTCCACGCGGCCTGGTGGGAGAGTTGCCCGCCGAGGGATTTGAAGCCGTAGTCAGAGACAATTTTGGGGGCGCGGAAGTTTTGGAATTTGGCGGCGTCCGCGCCCGCTTCTTTGGCGAGGCGGATGAGTTCGATGGCGCGGTCGAGGTGGCCGTCATGGTTGGCGGCGATGTCGGCGATGAAGTAGGTGGGGTGGTTGAGGGAGATCGTGCGGTCGGCGATTTGGAGGGTGGGGGTGGGGTACATGGGGGGACTCCGGGAGGTAGATAGGGTAGATAAGTAGACAGGTAGACAGGTAGACAAGGTGGTTTGACCTGTTTACGTGTTTACTTGTCTACCTGTGTATTTTTCTTGGTGAGTTGGGTGGGGTATAATTTAGGCATGAAAATCAACGGCCTTTTCTTTTTGCGTCACATTATCGACAAATTATATGTAAAGCATAATGTCTTAAAAGAAGAAGTTGAAGAGGTATTTGCCCAAAATCCGTGGATTATTTTTGTTGAAAAAGGGCATTTCCCTGGCGAGGATGTTTACGCCGCATTAGGACAAACTGAGGCAGGACGATATCTGAAGGTCTTTTTTGTTTATAAAGCTGATAAACAAGCGTTGATCGTTTCTGCCAGAGACATGACCCATACAGATCGGAGAAGATATGAAAGAAAGTAAGAGTTCCATTTCAAAAGCCAGTTCTTACGAAGAAATCGGAGAATTCTGGGACACCCATGAATTAGATGAGTATTGGGATCAAACGCATCCGGTGGAGTTCGAGATAGATATTCAATCCAGCAAAACCTATTTCGCGGTGGATACGGAGTTGTCCACGCAATTAGGCGATGTCGCGCGCAAGCGGGGGGTGTCAGCAGAAACGCTGGTGAATCTTTGGTTGCAGGAAAAATTGATGGAACTTAAGCCGAAGGTGACTTATCAGGTCGCGGAGAAATAATCTCACTGCCCTCCGCCGAATGGGAATTCGGCGTCTGACAAAACAGGTTGAAAACCTGTTCAACGCAAAATGGGCGGAATTCCCAACCCGTTTCAACGGGTTTTGCATACCAGACGATGAATTCCTATTCATCGTCTGAAAGAAGAACGGGGCCATGACCCTCGCCCTAACTCACCCTTCCTACCGCCCCCTCAACCCCTTCCCCACTTTCGCATATAATCCCAACAAAATAGTTTCACCACCCAGGGCACAAAGGATCACGAAGTTTTCATTAACTTCCTTCGTGCCCCTTCGAGTCCTTTGTGGTGCAAATTCCCAACCACAACAGGGAGTTCCCATGTTCAAAACACGTTCCCTTCTCTTCGTTTCCCTTCTCCTTCTCTCCTTTTCCCCTTTTCACCCCCTCGCGCCCTCCGGCGGCACCACCTACTACGTCTCCTCCTCCACCGGCTCCGACTCGGACAACGGCCTCACCCCGGACACCGCGTTTCAGACTGTGGGCAAGGTCAACAGCCTCGCGCTCAATCCGGGCGATCAGGTGCTGTTCTTTTGCGGGGATGTCTGGCAGGGGGAGATGTTGGAGATCACCGATTCGGGGGCGAGCGGGAGTCCGATTGTGTTTAGTTCGTATCCGGCGGGATGCGGGGGTAAGCCGGTGCTGTCGGGGTCACGGCCCATTTCGGGGTGGGCGCTCAGTTCGGGGAATGTGTACGTGGCGGACCTGGATACGGGGGCGAACGCGGGGAAATTTCCGTATGGGATCAACCAGCTTTTCCGGGATAGCGACCGGTTGATGATGGGGCGTTGGCCGAACATCACTGCGCCCAATGGAGGGTATTCATATATTGATGGGCAAAACGATGAAGACATCACCGATAACGAACTGCCTGCGGGGAACTGGACGGGCGCAACGGTGCATATCAAGGGGATGCGCTGGTATATCCTGAACCGGGATGTGACCGGGTCGAGCGGGACCACGCTGACGCTGAATACCAGCCCGGATTGTTTCACCGGGTCGTGCGCGGGGTGGGGATACTTCATCCACAACCATATCCTCACGCTCGATCAGGAAGGTGAATGGGCGTACGACCCCGTCACAAACCAGGTCTTTCTCTACACGACCGGGGGGACTCCGGCAAACGTCGAGGGGT
>JABWBV010000014.1 GCA_013359445.1 Anaerolineales bacterium
GTGCTGTTGAATGTTTTCCTTCCCGCCGCATTTGGACAGGTTGCCCTCGCAACTTTTTCCATCAGCTTGCTTGTAGACGTGCTGGTCACCTTCCTCGGCGAGTTTGGCATGTCGCACGCCAGTGGGGATGCGGCCAAAGCCGCCCATGAAATCAAACACGGGCATTATAAAAACCACTTCTGGTGGGGGAGTCTGGTCGTCGGGCATGTCCTTCCGTTGGTTTTCCTGGCCCTCGGACAACCTGTTCTTTCCGGCCTCGGCGCGCTTGCCGCCATCGTTGGGTTGTATTTATTTGAATACGCCTTCGTAATGGCTCCTCAAGAAATTCCTAATTCATAAAAACGTGCGAAGTGCGACGTACAATGTGCGGGTGACATCGCACTTCGCACCTCGCACAATAAAAACAACATCATGACCACACCTAAGGCTCCTAACAACCTGACACCTGACACCTCAACACCCCAAACCATCAAACTCGACACCGTGATCCACCCCGACGGACGGATGTCCCAATACCCGCCGTCCGAATACTGGGATGAGTGGGTGGAATACGAAGGCAAAAGCTGGCCGAACAAAGTCGCCCACCGGTACACACTCGTTCCAACCGTGTGTTTCAATTGTGAGAGCGGGTGCGGCCTGCTCGCTTACGTGGATAAAGATACCTACGAAGTCAAAAAATTTGAAGGCAACCCCGCCCACCCCGGTTCGCGCGGGCGGAACTGTGCCAAAGGGCCAGCCACCCACAATCAGGTGTACGACCCCGAACGCATCCTGTACCCCCTCAAACGCGCGGGCAAACGCGGCGAGGGCAAATGGGAACGCATCTCCTGGGAACAAGCCCTGACCGAAATCGCCGAAAAAATGCGGGACAGCCGCCAACGCCGTAAAGATGGCATTGTCTATCACGTCGGGCGTCCGGGCGAGGACGGGTACACGAACCGGGTGATCACCGCCTGGGGCGTGGATGGGCACAATTCCCACACCAACATTTGCTCTGCGGGGGCGCGGGCCGGGTACGCATTTTGGGCCGGGTTCGACCGCCCCAGCCCGGATCATGCCAACGCCCGCGTGATTCTGCTCATTTCCAGCCATTTGGAAACCGGGCATTATTTCAATCCTCACGCGCAACGCATCATCGAAGGGAAAATGAAGGGGGCGAAAATTATCACGATGGACCCGCGCCTCTCCAACACCGCCAGCCAGTCCGATGTCTGGCTCCCCAGTTGGCCGGGCAGTGAGTCCACGATTCTGCTTGCGATTGCCAATTACCTGATCCAGAACGATCTGTACAACAAGGCGTTCGTAGAAAAGTGGGTGAATTGGGAAGAGACCCTGCAAGCAATGGGCAATGAGGCAACGGACCACGAACAAAGCGAGTTTGGCGCGTTTGACCGGTTGTTGAAGAAGTTGTATGCCGAGTTCACCTTTGAGCGGGCGGCAGAAGAATCCCAGGTGCCGATTGAACGCCTCCGGGAGGCGGCAGAGTTGGTGGCGAATTGTGATGGCAAGCTAGCCGCGCACACCTGGCGAAGCGCCAGCATTGGCAATTTGGGGGGGTGGCAGGTTGCTCGGTGTCTGTTCTTTCTCAACGTTTTGACGGGCAGTGTGGGCACAAAGGGCGGCACCTCCGGTAACTCGTGGAACAAATTTGTCCCCAAACCTTTTGAAACCCCGCCGCCGTTCAACGCATGGAACGACCTGCACCTGCCGCTGGAATGGCCGCTGGCCCACTACGAAATGAGTTTCCTCCTGCCGCACTTCCTCGAAGAGAACCGGGGCAATCTGGATGTCTATTTCACCCGTGTGTACAACCCGCTCTGGATCAACCCCGACGGCTTCATGTGGCTGAAAGCGTTTCTCGACGAAGAAAAAATCAAGTGCCATATCGCCCTCACCCCCACCTGGAATGAGTCGGCCTGGTTTGCCGATTACGTTTTGCCGATGGGCCACGCGGGGGAACGGCACGACCTCGTGAGCCAGGAAACCCACGCGGGGCAGTGGCTCGCCTTCCGCCAACCGGTGCGCCGCGTGGCGATGGAACGCGCGGGCAAAACCGTTCACCGCACGTATGAGGTCAATCCCGGCGAAGTATGGGAAGAAAACGAATTCTGGATTGACCTGTCCATCAAAATAGACCCCGATGGCAGTCTGGGGATTCGAGAGCATTTCATCAGCCCCTACCGCCCAGGCGAAATCGTTACGGTGGACGAGTATTACCGGTGGATTTTCGAGAACTCGGTTCCCGGCCTGCCCGAAACTGCCGCAAAAGAAGGGCTAACCCCGCTCGAATATATGCGAAAGTACGGCGCGTTTGAGGTGAAACGGGAAAACTACGTTCCCTACGAGAAAAACGGGTTTGCCACCCCCAGCAAAAAACTGGAATTCTACTCCCCGACCATTGCCGGATGGGGCTGGCCCGAAAAAGAATATTCCATTCCCTGGAACCTGCCGAGCCATGTGGCCCCCGAACAGATTGACCGCGCCAAAGGCGAAATGCTCCTCCTGCCCAACTTCCGCTTGCCGACCTTGATCCACACCCGGTCGGCCAATGCCAAATGGCTGTACGAGATCAGCCACAAAAATCCGATCTGGATGAACCCCCTCGACGGGGTGCGGCTCGGCGTTACGACTGGCGACCTCGTCCGCGTGGACACGGAAATCGGCTATTTGGTAGACAAGGTCTGGCTGACTGAGGGCATCAAGCCGGGTGTGATTGCGCTCAGCCATCACCTCGGGCGTTGGCGTTTGGAGGAAGATTCCGGCGTTAGCAAGGGATCGTCCAACCTTGTGACGATGACGGATAACGGTAAGGGCGGCTATCTCATACGGGTGGTACACGGCGCACGGGCATGGGAATCGTCCGACCCGGATACCAGCCGTATCTGGTGGGAAGAAGTGGGCGTTCACCAAAACCTGACCCACGCGGTCCACCCCGACCCGATCAGTGGCGCGCATTGCTGGTTGCAAAAAGCGTTTAACGTGCGGAAGGCCCTGCCCGATGAAAAATACGGCGATGTGTTCGTGGATACCAACCGCTCGATGGAGGTGTACCGCAACTGGGTCGCGCTGACCCGTTCGGCGGCGGACCACTCCCCGGATGGGACCCGCCGCCCCGCGTGGCTCACCCGCCCGCTCAAGCCAGTGGCAGAGGCGTACCAGTTACCAAAGAGGTAAAATGGCGACCTGGCCGTATTTGGGTGATTTTTCCGGGTGGGAGTGGGTACGGGAGAGCCTGGGGTTTTTGGGTCAGCCGGTCCGAATTCTTCGCGCATATCCGCGGGTGCAAATTCGGACCGATCTCATCGCCGGGTTAAGTATCGCGGCTGTTTTGTTGCCCCAAAGCATTGCTTATGCTTTGTTGGCGGAACTGCCGCCCCAATATGGGTTATACACCGCGATTTGTGCGGCCATTGTGGGCGCGTTGTGGGGGTCTTCGCCCTATCTTCATTCTGGCCCGACGAATACGCTTTCCTTGCTGGTTCTTTCGGCATTAATCCCCCTCGTTGAACCGGGATCGCCGCAATTTCTTACCGCGGCAGGGTTGATGGCGGTCATGGTTGGGGTGGCACAGCTCGCGATGGGGGTGGCCCGGTTGGGGGTGCTTGTAAATTTCGTCTCCGATTCGGTCATTGTTGGTTTTACGGCAGGGGCAGGGGTTCTGATCGCGGCGAATCAACTCCGCCACCTGTTTGGCATCCCTTTGCCTTCCGCCCCGGAATTTTATGTGACCATTTGGGAATTGATCCGGCATCTGGTACAGACGCACTGGCCGAGTTTGTTTTTGGGGCTTGGTACCATCCTTGTCGTCAGTTTCCTTAAATTGAAGCGCCCGCGATGGCCCGCGGCCCTGATTGGGTTGGTTGGGGCTTCACTATTGGTTGCCTTTTTGCATCTTGAGCGCCTCGGGGTAGCTGTCCTGGGGGAAATCCCGCGCACGCTTCCGAAAATTGCTCCCCTCCCACTTTTTAATTTGACCTTGATTGGGAAACTTTCAACAGGGTCGCTCGCAGTCGCTTTGATTGGCCTAATCCAAACCCTTTCCATTGCCCGGACCTTTGCCGTGCAAACGGGGCAGAATTTGGATAGTAATCAAGAATTCATCGGGCAGGGGGTGACCAATCTGGTGGCCGGGTTTCTCTCCGGGTATGCCAGTTCGGGGTCCTTTATGCTTTCGGCGGTCAAGCATGACAACCGGGGGCGCACGCATATTTCCAGTGTTTTTTCGGGGGTTTGGGTTCTGGTCGCGGTTCTGTTATTTGCGCCCTGGGCGGTTTATCTGCCCAAAGCGGCTCTGGCAGGGGTGTTGATCGTGACGAGTTATGGGATGGTGGACAGAAAGGAGATGAAGCGGATTTGGCGGTCCTCTCTGGGGGATAGTGCCATCATGGTAACAACTTTGCTGGCGACCATGTTTTTGCCTTTGGAATTTGCCGTGCTTGCGGGGGTGATGATTTCGTTCGTGCGCTTTATCGTCAAAACCTCGATGCCGGCGGTGTATTCTGTCGTGCCCAGTGAGGATTACCGCCATCTGGTTCCTAATGTGGGGCAAACCGCTTGCCCGCAACTTGCCGTGATGACGATCAGTGGCCCTTTG
The DNA here is from genome assembly GCA_013359445.1 of Anaerolineales bacterium. Classification (GTDB taxonomy): domain Bacteria; phylum Chloroflexota; class Anaerolineae; order Anaerolineales; family JABWBV01; genus JABWBV01. Next base: position 4,595 of record JABWBV010000014.1, read on the forward strand.
TATTTTGGGGCGACGAACCATATCGAAACCACCGTTCGCCATGCGTTTGCCACCCACCCTGAAGAGAAACTCTTGCTCCTGCGCCTCCATTTGATCGATCATTGCGATGTGAGCGGCATCCACATGCTGGAAAGCATTGTCCAACACTATCGCAAGAACCACGGGGATGTGTTCATCGCTGGGGCGCGCGCCAATTTGATGGAACGGATCCGCCTGTCTGGGTTTTATCAATGGTTGGGGGAGGATCATTTTCTCGCCCGGGATGAAGCCATTGGGCATCTTTTTTATCATGTCCTTGACCCGGCCATTTGTGTGTACCAGTGCCCTTACCGTATCTTTGCGGAATGTCAGGCCCTTCCGAAATATGAATATGCCTCCCCTCTCCCTTCGATGATGTTTCTGGAACATGAGGTGCAAAGCTGGCAACCCAGCGAACTAAAATGGTTCATGGAGCAGGAGGGTCTGATTCCAAAATTACACATTGTGGATGTGCGCGAGCCTCCTGAATTTGAGCAAGGGCATATTTCGGACGCAAACCTGATCCCCATGCGGTTAATCCCCTATCAATTACAGCACCTCTCCAAAGATGATGCGATTGTTTTGGTTTGCCGGAGCGGAAGGCGTAGTCGTTTGGCCGCCGGCATCTTACAAGATCGAGGGTTTACGCATGTGTTCAACCTGGAAGGGGGCATGTTGGCATGGGAGGCCGCGGGGTTTCCGATGGTAAAGGTGTGGGAGAGTGGATGACTACCCCTGTATGAAGCATGAGAGGAACCATGAAAAATGAAACTTTGAGCGAGGTTGGCATTGGGGAGCGGGCAGAGAGGGGCGGGGAAAATCCATGTGGACGAGCGGAGGAACCCCAGGAATTGCGCGCGATGTTGAACGCGTCGGCGGCGCGGCATCATCATTTATGTCCCCGACAGGTGTTGGGCGTGCGGATTGGGTTGGCAGGCGCGCGGGCGGTAGGGATGGAAGTGCCGCGCCAGGACAAACGCTTGCTGGTCATCGTCGAGACCGATGGGTGTTTTATCAGTGGGGTCGAGGCGGCGACAGGGTGCAGTGTTTACTGGCGGACAATGCGAATTTTGGATTATGGGAAAATTGCCGCGGTGTTTGTCAATGTGATTACGGGGCAAACGGTGCGCGTGGCCCCCCGGTTGGATGCCCGCGAACGCGTGTGGGCGTTCGCCCCGGCGGGGGAAACGCGGCATTATTTTGCCATGCTATACGGTTATCAGGCGATGCCAGATGATCACTTGTTAACCTGTTCACCAGGAGAATTACAGATTCCTCTTTCAGAAATCATCAGCCGCCCAGGTGTGCGGGAAAATTGTGCGCGGTGCGGGGAGGAAATCATCAATGAGCGGGAAATCATGTGGGAGGGCAAGCCTCTCTGCCGCGGCTGTGCCGGGACTATGCACGACCTGTTTGGAGAGAGAAAGCCAATCCCTGGCGCCCCACACCCTTTTCGACCATCTTAAAAAACGCCCACAGAAAAGCCCCGAATACCACCTCAACAAATCCGCGGCAACTGCTCCCCAATCTGCATCGAAATCACCCGTGTCCCGCCGATCCCCGTCCGAGCGACGAGCATCCCCGGATGTTGCGCGACCACCTGCCCGATGATCGCCGCCCGCTGACCGTGCGGGTGCGCCTTCATCGCTGCCAGCACCGCCTCCGCCCCAGACGGGGGGACAATCGCGAGCAGTTTCCCCTCATTCGCGACAAACAGCGGGTCCAACCCCAACAGTTCACACGCCGAGCGCACGGCCTGGTTAACCGGAATTTTTGTCTCGTCGAGCATGATCCCGACATTCGACGAACGGGCGATCTCGTTCAAGGTGGACGAGACCCCGCCCCGCGTCGGGTCGCGGAGGACGTGGATGTCTGGGTAGGCGGCGAGCATGTCGGCAACCAACCCGTTGAGGGCCGCGGTGTCGCTTTCAATCGGGGAGTCAAATTCCAGCCCCTCGCGCACGCTCATAATCGCCATCCCATGATCGCCAATCGTCCCACTCACGATCACCACATCGCCGGGGGCCGCACGGTGCGGGCCGATGTTCACCCCGTCCGGGATTAGGCCGATCCCGCTCGTGTTGATAAAAATGCCGTCGCCGTGGCCTTTGTCCACCACCTTCGTATCCCCGGTAACGAGTTGCACGCCCGCCGCTTTTGCCGCCGCGGCCATGCTGTCCACGATCCGCCCCAATGTTTCGAGCGGGAGACCTTCTTCGAGAATGAACCCCACGCTCAGGTAGAGGGGCCGCGCCCCGCTCATACTCAAATCGTTCACTGTGCCGTTGACCGCCAACTCGCCGATGTTCCCCCCCGGAAAAAAGAGCGGACGCACCACGAACGAATCTGTGGACATTGCCAGCCGCGCCCCGTTCACCTTGAACACTGCCGCGTCGCCCAGATTTTCTAACGCCTCATTACGGAACGCGGGCACAAACATATGCTCCACCAGTTCCGCCGAAAGTTTTCCCCCTCCGCCGTGTCCTAAAATAATGTTCGGCTGATCCCGCAAAGGGAGCGGGCAGGTCCAGCCTTCGAAGTTGAGAATATTTGTCATTTTTATTCCGTATTGCGTATTTCGTATTGTGTCTGGTTTCCGATTCGGAATACGGAATACGCAATACGAAATTTGGGTTTTAGTGAACCGCCACGCTCTCTAGCGTAATAAACCTTCCATACTGATAATACGCCGCACACGCGCCCTCGCTCGACACCATTGTCGCGCCGAGTGGCTTGCGCGGGGTGCATTCCTTGCCGAACGCGCCGCACTCGTTGGGTTTGATCATCCCCTGCAACACCTCCCCGCTCCGGCAGAGGGGGGATTCCTGTGTGCGGATGTCGCCCACGTCGAACCGGGTCGCCGCGTCGAACTCGCGGTACGCCTCGCTCAATTCCCACCCGCTCTGGGGGATCATCCCGATCCCGCGCCACTTCCGGTCGCTGACGGTGAACACGTCCGCCAGCATCTTTTGGGCGGGTTTGTTCCCTTCCAGCATTACCGCGCGGGGGTATGCGTTTTCGACCTCGTGCCGCCCTTCTTCCAACTGTTTCACCGCCCGCCGAATCCCTTCGAGCACGTCCAACGGCTCGAAACCCGTCACCACGATGGGGGTGCGATACTGTTCGGCAATCGGCAAATACTGCCAATAGCCCATCACACTGCACACATGCCCGGCGGCGAGAAACGCCTGCACCCGGTTGGTCGCCGATTGCAAAATCGCCTCAATCGCGGGCGGCACCAGCACATGCGACACCAGCATCGAAAAATTCTTCAATCCCTGTTGCCGGGCCTGAAACACCGCCATCCCATTCGCGGGCGCAGTCGTCTCGAACCCGATCCCGAAAAACACCACTTCCTTCGTCGGATTCTCACGGGCGATCTTCAACGCGTCGAGCGGCGAATACACAATGCGGATGTCCCCGCCCTCACTTTTGATGCGGAACAAGTCTTTTTCACTGCCCGGCACCCGCAACATATCCCCGAACGAGCAAAAGATCACCCCCGGACGGGCGGCAATCGCCAACGCCTGGTCAATCACTTCCAACGGGGTCACGCACACCGGGCAACCGGGGCCGTGAATCAGTTCCACGGTGTCCGGCAGGAGTTGGTCAATCCCGTTGCGGATGATCGAATGGGTCTGTCCTCCGCACACTTCCATCATCACCCATTTTTGGGTCGCGGTATGGCGGATTTCGTTCAGCAGTTTTTCTGCCAGTACGGGGTCGCGAAATTCATCTAAATACTTCATGTCGCACCCGCCTCCCCGGCCTGGAGTTCCTCCTCCAGCATCCCCATCTCGTGGAACAGCGCCAGCGTCTCTAGCGCGGACTCCTCATCCAACTGCGTAATCGCAAACCCGACATGCACAATCGTGTAATCCCCCACCTGAATCTCCGGCAAATACGCCAGACACACTTCTTTTTGAATCCCGCTAAAATCCACGCGCCCCATCCGCGTCCCATTGGTTTCATAAATATCTAAAATTTTTCCTGGTATTCCTAAACACATTTTGAGCCTCCGAAATAATTTGTTGCACGATTTGTTGAAAGTTGAAGGTTAACTTTTAACCTTCAACTTTCAACGCTCCAACCATCACCTGCCCCAACGCCAGCCCGCCATCGTTCGGCGGAACCAACCGGTGGAACAGCACTTCAAACCCATTTGCCTGCAATTGTGCCGCAGACAGGGCCAATAACGTCACATTTTGAAACACACCGCCGCTCAACGCCACTTGATTGATCGAAAATTGCTGGCGAAGGCGGATACTGATCGCCACCATCAACTCGGCGACCGCGTGGTGAAACTTCCCAGCCATGACGTGCGCGGACACCCCGCGCCGAACATCTTCCACGACCGCGCGCATCACCGGCGCCGCGTCGAAAGAAGAATCATTCAACTCGAAAGTATACCGCGCCCCCTCCGCCGCCGCCACCAACGCCTCCATCTCAATTGCCGCCTGCCCCTCATACGTCACTGTCTGCCGAATCCCCGCCAGTGCCGCCACCGCGTCGAACAACCGCCCCATGCTACTCGTCGGCACGGTGTTGAACCCCGTTTCCAACTGGTGAAGCAAAACCTTCCGCTCGGTCAGGGGACACGCCGCGACGCACGGCAAATCATCCTCCCACGCCACCCCCGCCGCGTGCAAATGTGCCAACGCCATCCGGTACGGACGTTTGACCGCCAAATCCCCGCCCGCGAGGGGCACGTACTTCAAATGCGCCGCCCGCTCAAACCCGCGATAATCCGCCACTAGCACCTCCCCGCCCCAAATCGCCCCATCCGTCCCGTACCCCGTCCCATCAAAACTGAACCCGATCACCGGTGCGTCCCCGGACAGTTTGTGTTCCGCCATCACACTTGCAATATGCGCGTGGTGATGCTGAACCTGCACCACCGGAATCCCGCGTGGATTCTCCAACGCCCACCGGGTGGATAAATAACCGGGGTGCAAATCACATGCGATTAACTCCGGCGTTGTGCGGAAAATCCCCTCGAAATGGGCCGCCGCCGCCTCAAACGCCGCCAGCGTCTCCAAATTTTCCATGTCCCCGATGTGCTGACTCATGTACGCGTATTCGTCCTTCGCGAGGCAAAACGTCGCCTTCAACTCCCCGCCAACCCCGAGTGTGGGGGGTAGTTTGACCGGCAGTTTGACCGGGAACGGCGCGTAGCCGCGGGAACGGCGGAGCGGAAGAAGAATAGGGAATTGGGAATTAGGAATTGTGAATGGGGAATGCGGGAGGAGGCGGATGACGGAGTCGTCGCAACGGGCGTGGATGTCGCGGTTGTGGAAGAGGAAAGCGTCGGCGAGGGGGGCGAGGCGTTCGCGGGCCTCGTCGTTGTCTTTGACGATGGGTTCGTCGGAGTAGTTGGCGGAGGTCATTACGAGGGCGGGGAAGATAAAATTAGGCGAAAGGTTCGTAGTAGGGGCTTCAGCCCCAGGCACTGAAGTGCCCACTACGAACGGTGTATTTAGGTCAGCAAATAAAAGGAAATGCAACGGCGTGTATGGAAGCATTACGCCGATATACTGATTTCTGGGGGCGACCAAATCGGACAAGTGAACTTCGGCGGCTTCCGACGCTTTTTTGCGGAGTAACAATATCGGGCGCTCACGACTGGTGAGCAGGGTGGCCTCTTCCTCCGAAACGTGAGCGAACTTCCGCACGGTGTCCAAATCCGGGGACATGACGGCAAACGGCTTGTCCACGCGTCCCTTGCGTTCCCGCAACGTTTGCACCGCCTCATCCCGCGTCGCATCGCACGCTAGATGAAATCCGCCCAGCCCCTTGATCGCAACAATTTTCCCATCCTGAAAAAGAAGTTGCGTATTCCGTATTGTGTATTCCGTATTTCGTATTTCTTCGCTATTCTGCCCACTGCCCACTGAATACTGCCCCCCGCCCACTGAATACTGCCCACCGCCCACTGAATACTGCCCACTGACTACTGAATACTGACTACTGACCTCACTCCAAACCCCCGGCCCGCACACCGGGCACGCATTCGGTTGCGCGTGGAAACGGCGGTCGCGGGGGTCTTCGTACTCGCGCTGGCAGGCGGGGCACATTGGGAACGCGGCCATGGTCGTCAACGGGCGGTCGTAGGGGATGTCGCGGATGATCGTAAACCGGGGGCCGCAATGGGTGCAGTTGGTGAACGGGTAGTGATAACGGCGGTTGGCGGGGTCAAAAATCTCCCGCAAACAGTCGTCGCAGATGCAAATGTCGGGGGAAATCAGCGTGTTGCGGGTGGCTTGCGCTTCGCTGTGGACGATGCGGAATTCTGAATCTCCGTTGGGGGCGAGTGCTTCCACCGTGACCGATTCGATGTGGGCGAGCGGAGGCGGATGGTTGACCAACCCCGCCCGGAACGCTTCCACCGCCGCTTCCGGCCCTTCGACTTCCACAAATACCCCGCCGCTATCGTTCCCCACGAACCCGGTCAGGGCGTGATCCAGCGCCAAGCCATACACAAACGGACGGAACCCCACCCCCTGTACGACCCCGGTGATCGTCAGCCGTTGGCGAATCACCGAGACACCTCCCAAATCATCACCCGGTTGTTGCCAGAGTCGGCGATGGCGAGGCGGTTGCGATGCAGGTGCAAGCCATACGGCCAGCACAGCGTGTCCCGTCCGACGGCGTCCCAACGATTTTCGCCGTTTTCGTCAAAATTCTTTTGCCCGATCACCGCGTCGGCGGGCCGGAAGGTTTCGTCGGGCAGGCCGAACCAGAACAGGATGCGATTGTTGGCCGTGTCGGCGCAGGCCAGCGTCTCGTTTTCGAGGGCGAGGGCGTAGGGGAAACGGAGGGCGCGCGGGCCTTGTTTGCCGTAGGGCCATTCGACCGCTTTGGAAAAATCCGGCTGACCGAGGACGCGGTTTGCGGGCTGATCGGCGCGGGGGGGCGGTGTCCAGCCCAAAATGCGGTGATTCCCGGCGTCGGCGATGTAGAGACGTTGATCGGTTCCGGCGATGGCGTGCGGCCAGCGAAAAGTGTTCGGGCCAACGCCCACCCCCCGATTTTCCTGCCCTTTGTTGGGGGAATCTTGCCCCAGGATGAAGGCAGGGGGTTGATCGGGTTTCGGTTCCCCCTCCCACACCAGGACGCGGCGGTTCCCCGTGTCGGTGACGTAAAAATGTCCGGCGACGCTTCCGATCCCGAAGGGCCAATACATCCCCGTCGCGCTGACCGTCCCCCCGCGATTTTCGATGATCCCGTGCAGGTTTCCCTGTCCGAGAACGTAATCGGGCGGGGTGGCGGACGTTTGCGGGACGCGTTCCCACACGAGGATGCGATGATTCCAGGCGTCGGCGACGTACAGGCGCTGATCGAGGACGGTGAGGCCGGTGGGGAGATGTAACCCTCCTCGGGCCGGATCGAGGCCGTTCGGCTTTTCGGTGAAGAAATCCGGCTGACCGAGCACCACGTCCGCGGGGGCACCGTCCCCGGTCGGAATCCCGAACCAAATCAGGACGCGGTGGTTGCCCGTATCAGCGACGATGAAGTAATTGTCGTCGAAGTAGACGCCGCGGGGCGCGTACATCTGGCTGGGCGTGGGGTTCGCCGCGGGGAGAATCAGCCCGCCGGGGGAGGGCGCGCCGAGCCAGACGAGCGGGTGGGCCGGGGTGTCAGACGGGCCGAATCCAGAGGGTGCCATTTTCGAGGCGGAGAGGAAAGGGGTCAAGATGGCTTTGGGAAGTGGTGAAACCGTGGCCGGTCATGGCGTCGTAGCTGTAACCGTGCCAGGGGCAGGTGAGCGTGCCAGCGGTGGTGTCGAGCAGACCGTTTTCGAGAGGGAGGCCCTGGTGGGCGCAGGCGTTGCGGTAGGCGAAAAATTGGCCGTTGAGGGGGAGGATGAGGATGCTGACGCCGTCCTTGTCGAACCGGGTGGGGCGGCCTGGGGGGACATCGGCGGCGCGGGGGCCTTCGATCCAGCCGGTGTTTTCGTCGAGGAGGGTAATCTCGTCGAGGCCAATCATACCGTTAAGCGGGGCGTTTGGCACGACTTCGACGCGTTGGATTTGCGGGAGTTGGGTGGTGAGGGTCTCTTCGACGCTCTCGCGCAGGGTAACGGCGGACAAAGAACAGCCTTCGCACGCGCCGTGCAGTTTGACGAACGCAGTGTCCCCTTCGACTTTGACAAGTTCGACATCGCCGCCGTGCGAGCGCATGTACGGGCGCACTCCTTCGAGGACGCGGGCCGCGAGCGTGTTGACATCCGCCCGGATGAGGCCGTGCATCGAAAACAGGGCGAAAACGCCGGGTTCATCCACGAGTTCAAAGAGAAGTTCTTTGCCGCGCGGGTCCAGTTTGAGCCGCTGGACGATTTTGGTCAGCCCGACTTTGTGGAAGGCTTCAATAGCTTTTTTGAGTTCGAGGGCTTTGTTGCGGGGGCCTTCTTCGAGGTGGTCAATTTCATGGATGAGCTGGTCCACGCGTTGGGCGAGGAGGTCGAGGTTTTGGTCGGGGAGGTCGGAGGTCATGGGGTGGTTGGTTAATTGGTTTGTTGGTGGAGGAAGTTGGGTGATTTCGGCTCGCCGGGGGCTGAACCCCCCGGCTACGGAGCGACGCCGGATAAATCCGGCTGGGGAAGCCCGTTTGAACGGGCGAAGTTTGGTAGCCGGGGGATTTTATCCCCCGGCGGGGCCGAAAGAAAACGGGGGCCAAATATGAGATAGCAGTCAAGCTTGTTCTTGTTCGCCGGGGGCTGAACCCCCCGGCTACGGAGCGACGCCGGATAAATCCGGCTGGGGAAGCCCGTTTGAACGAGCGTGGTTTGGTAGCCGGGGGACTTTATCCCCCGGCGGGGCCGAAAGAAAACGGGGGCTAAATATGAGATAGCAGTCAAGCTTATTCTTGTTCGCCGGGGGCTGAACCCCCCGGCTACGGAGCGACGCCGGATAAATCCGGCTGAGGAAGCCCGTTTGAACGGGTGTGGTTTGGTAGCCGGGGGACTTTATCCCCCGACTCAGGTCCTATACATCGTCTCCTGCTCCAAAAATTCGTCCGTTTTTTGACATAACAGCTTACCAAACGCGGTTTTTGCCATCGCGATTAGCATCGTTTCGATTTTTCCGGGTTCGGGAGCGGGGAGGGTTTGGGTTTCGAGGGCCTGGAGAATGAAACAGGCTCCGGCGGAGTTGGCGAGGAGAAAATCCTGAAAGATGGCGTCCACGAACGCGTTAAGTTGGACGGTATCGCTCTGCGGATCGGAGCGGAGGCGTGCCAGCGCGTTTTCCGCCCCCTCGTTGCGTTGAATCAGACGTTCGACGTACCGTTCAACGGCAGTGAAGAGCAGGAAGTCAAATTGTTGGCGTTCGTAAAGGTTCATCTCATTTTCGCATCACGCATCATTTATCCCGCATCCCCGCCAGCAACTCATCCACGCTCTGCGCCGTGTCCGGTTCGCCGTTTGAGAGGAATAACGCGCGGGCTTCTTCGAGTTTGGTTTGGGCGTGGGTGAAGATGCCGAGGTGGGAGAGGGCGTTGCCCTGGTTGGCGAGCAGACGGGCGTAACCGAGCGGATCATCCTCCCGGACGCGGGTGGCGAGGATTTCTTCGTACAGTTCCACGGCCTGGATCAGGTTGTCTTCGGGGTGGGTGGAAGGGAGGTATTGCAGGGCGTTGGCGAGGTTGAGTTGGGCGCTGGCCCATTGTTCGGGGTTGGTTTCGGGGGTGTAAATTCGCAAGGCCTCGCGCAGGGATTGGATGGCGATGGCGGAACGAAGTTGGTCACTCGCCTCGGTGAGGGGCATGGCGAGGTAGGCGAGGGCGAGGTTGTTATGCGCGAGGGCGTACAGATCGGGATGATCGGCGGCGGTGAAAACTTTGAGCGCTTGCTGGTAACACGCGGACGCCTCCAACAAAGCTCCGCGCCGCCCGTTTGCCATTTCCTGGTAAGCGATGCCCAGATTGAGCCAGATTTCCGCCTGGGTTAGGGTCAGGTCGGATTTTTCCATCAGGCGGAGGGCTTCACGATAGTTTTGGATGACGATGGGGTCCGCGCCCCGGTGGGAGTGCAGGGTTTCGGCGAGGGTGCCGCGGAGTTGGGCGGCGAGGAGCGGGGAGGTGGTCTGCGCGGCGGTGATTCCTTTTTCGAGCAGGGCGGATGCAGTTTTGACATCGTTCTGTTCGAGGGCGTAGGCGGCCTGGGCCATGAGGACGAACGCGAGCCGTTCATACGCCGTTTCCCCGCGTTCGGGCGGACGTTCCACCATCCCCATCGTGTACGCGGCCACGTCGAGCAGTTGGCGCAAGTCCCCGGTCAGCGTTTGGGCGAGGGTGGTGTATTGAGCCGGATCGCCTTCGAGGACAAAGCGGTTGTACCGAGATTCGGGACTGTCGTCGTGATCGAGTGCGGCGAGGGCGGCCTGGGTATCTCCGGCGAGCGCGAGTTCATAAAACCGGAGCGCGGGCGGAAACGCGTTGGGCAAACGGCCTTCCAGCAGGGCGGCTTGCACGGACTCGACGCCGTCCACGGGCGGGAGGAGAAGGTACCCCGCAGGAAGCGGGAAAATTCCGAGCGGTTGGGGGGAGAGGAGGGGAGGGAGCATAGAGGAACGGGGAGGGTAGAGCGTAGAGTAAAGTATGAAACGTGATTCGTGAGGTTTAAATTCACGAATCACGTTTCACGTTTCACGAACCAACATTTCTGCCAACCTCTCCATCGTCTTCCTCACCGCTTCCGTCAGCGGCTCACCGACTTCGAGGCTTGCGGCTTCGATGAGGTACACGGTGATGTCTTTGGGGTATTCGTCTTTGAGCGCCCAACGGCCAAAGGCGAGGGCGTGATCCCAACGGAAGGCGTGCAGGTTGATGCCGGTGAGGGGCGGAAGGTTTTCGAGTTCTTCGCCGGGGACTTTGTAGAGGGTGCCGGGTTCGACGCCCGTGGTGCAGGCGTCCACAAGAATGACGCGGGCCATGCCGCGCATTTGAAAGGCGACATCCATGCCCGCCGTGCCCCCGTCCGCGAGGCGGATTCCGGGCGGGGTGCCGATCTCCGCCAAATGCCGGACAAGGATCGGGCCAACGGCGTCGTCGCCGCGCAGAAGGTTGCCGCATCCGATGATGAGTGTGGTCATGTTATCCTTCATAACACAGCCTCCCCGGCGGGGCACAGGTCGTGATCTGGCGTTCCAGGTCTTCGGAGAGGGCGGCGCGGGCAAGGGCGAGGTCGTAATCCATTTGCAGTTTCAGCCAAAATTCCGGGGTGGTGCGAAAATATTTTGCCAGTCGGAGCGCGGTATCGGCGGAGATGCGGCGTTTGCCGTGGACGATTTCCATGATCCGGTGGGCGGGGACGTGAATATCCATGGCCAGTCGGTTTTGGCTCATTTCCAACGGTTCGAGGAATTCCGTTTTCAGGATTTCGCCGGGGTGAGGGGGGATGAACATAAGCGAACCAGGTGCGACGCACTTTGGCAGATTTTTAGGCGGGGAAACCAGGCGAAATGCGGAGCGTGTTCGGTCTTAAGTGCGTCGCACCTGGGCCGGAGGACATTAGACGGGTTCCATTGAATGCCGCGCATCATGCCGCGAGGTAAAAAAAGGGGCGGTTGCCCAAAAGACAACCGCCCACTCCTTCAAAAATATTAGACCATGCCGCCCACGCGGAATTTGGACAATTCCTGGCCGGTTTTGCCATCGTACGCGTGCACGGTGCAAACCAGGCAGGAGTCAAAACTGCGGGCCACGTGTCCGAGTTCGACCGGGTCGCCGAGGTCGGTGATTTTTGTGCCGATAAACGCCTGTTCCATCGGGCCGTGTGTGTTTTTGCCGTCCATCGGGCCGATGTTCCACGCGGTGGGGGTGATGACCTGATAGTTCTCGATTTTGCCGTTTTTGAGCACGATCCAGTCGGAGAGCGAACCCCGCGCGGCCTCGGTGGAGCCAAAGCCCTGGCCTTCGGTGTATTCGACGGGTTTGATGTAGAACTTCTCGTGCAGGTTGATTTCATCCAGCCATTTGCGGGCCAGTTTGTAATATTTGGGCGCTTCGTGGACGCGGGCGAGGGCGCGCAACAGGACGCTGGGGCCTTGCGCCTGGATGGCGTTGCGGAAGAAGTTGCCCGATTCCTGCCAGTCTTCGGCACCCGGTTTACCCGCCATCACCTGCCGGGCGAGTGGGCCGACTTCGAGCGGGATCGAGCCGACGCCGGGGACGTTGTACCGGGGTGCTTTGGCCCAGGTGTATTTGCCTTCTTTGCGGCCTTCCAACGGGTCAATCGGGTCGGTGACGCCCTCGAACGGGTGCAGTTGCCCCTGCCCACGGAAGAACGAGCGGGTGTGATCCTCGCGGACGTTGGCCTGATCGAAATCGTGGTAGTTGCCGTTTTCGTAGATACCGGAGCGAGTGATCAAAGCCCCGTTGCGGCCTTCAATGGTGGGGTGGTTGTATTTGTGTTGATTGAAGAACGTGCCGGTGGCGAGATAATTCCCGCACCCCTGCCCGAACTTATCCAACCCCGCGGCCACCGCGAACCGGAGAAACACGCCACAATCGGAGTTGTAATGCCCTTCGTTTTCGTTCATCCAGGCCATCACATCGTCCCAGGATTCGTTTTCCAGCCAGCGATCTAACGAACCGCCCAACCAGAGTTTTTCCAGCCATTCCTCGCGCCACTGTTCGAGGATGGCAATCGAGCGGGATACCTCCGCCAGCGTGGGGGCAGACATCACCCCGCCGGGGATCATGAAACTGGAGTGGGGCCACTGCCCGCCGAACATCGCGTAAATTTCCGCGGGTTTGGACGAGATCAGCACGCCACGTTCGTAGGATGTGCCCACAAACGGCGCAAACCGCCGCACGACTTCATCGTAGCCCTCGATGTGGGCATAGTTTTTGTGCGTGAGGTCCACGGCGAACAGGGCGTAAAACCAGCGCGGGATACTGAGCAGGGTTTCGGCGGCCTGGGCGATGTTGCGGAGCAGGATCGCGTTCGGGGGGAGTTCGGTGCGCCACGCGGTGTCGAGGGCGTAGGCAGATTTGTACAGGTGACTGCCGCCGCAAATCCCGCAGATGCGGGGGGTGACGATCAACCCCGCTTGGGGGTCTTTGCCTTTCAGGATGATCTCGAACCCGCGGAACATGGCCGCCTCGGTCCAGGCGTTGGTGACGACGTTATCTTCAATGGTCACGCGCAGGTCGAGGTCACCTTCTACGCGTCCCAGGGGGCTGACAAATAAATCTTTGGTTGCCATCTTGCGCTCCTTACACTACAAACAGGTCTTCTTTCGTCCAGGCGGGGGCGGCGACGCGGGCCGCGGCGGAGTGGGCCATGTAGGTCACATGATCCGTGCCGTAGGGAACTTCCTTCGGAACCGAGCCGCTGATCTTCTGTGTCTTGAAGACCGTGCCAGGTTTGAGATCGAAGAAGGGGAATTCCGGTTCGGTACAGCCGATGCAGGGCATCCCGGCGCGGGTTTTGGACGATTGGCGGTTCCACAAAATGCGGTTGCAGGACGAGCGGGTGACAGGCCCCCGGCAACCCAGTTCGTAAAAGAGACAACCCTGGCGGGTGCCCTGCCCAAATTCTGTGGCGGATTGTTTGTATTCAAAGAACTGCACACGGGTACACCCGGTTTGGGTGAAGGATTTGAAGAACGTCTGCGGACGCCCCAATTCGTCGAGCGCGATATCGCCGATCCGACCGGTCGCCACCGCGACGAGAATTTGCGCCACCCAATCGGGGTGCGCCGGACAACCGGGGATGTTGACCACGGGCAGACCCATTTTCGAGCGGAAGTCCGCCCCCAGGAATCCGCCGTGTGCCCGTTTGAGATACTGCAAGCCCACGGAATCCGACGGGTTCGGCTCCGTCGCGGGGATACCCCCCCAACAGGCGCAATCCCCGAGCGCGACAACGATCTGCGCCTGGGAGGCGAGGTCGCGCACCCAGTCCATCATCGGCCTTTCGGCGAAGTAGTTGTAGCGTCCCGTTTTGTTCGGGGCCTGGATGACGGACCCTTCAAACACGAAGATGTCCAGCGGGGTTTTGCCGGTGGCGGCGTCCCAACAGATTTTTTTGGCCTGTTCGCCGAGTTCAAACCCCAGCGAAGGATGCCACAGCACGTTGATGCCAAAATCTGTGACGATGTCAATGGCAGTCGGCTCCTCGGAGTTGAGGAAGGACATGGTGTTGCCACTGCACGCACCGCCTTGTAGCCAGAGTAAATTAGCCATAAGTCGCTCCTTTAAAAATTAGGTCCCATCCTCTCTGTCATTCCGAACGCAGTGAGGAATCCCTGATACGGTCGTGGTTACGATCTCCCAAATGGGAAGCCTTTACGATCAACGTCGCAGGGATTTCTCCCTTCGGTCGAAATGACATGGATAAGAAGAGGACACTCTATCAATATTATTTGTTAATTTGTTGTCCAAACCGTTTGCCGAAATCCACCAGGAACCCAAGACCACGTTGCACGTCCGGGTCGCCGAGGGCACGGAGAAGACCCATCAGCCCAACCTGGTGGGGATTGGCTTTGTTGGTGTTGTAACTTTCGACGAGCGCATCCCCCGCGTGGGACACGACCGCGACCGTTTCGGGGGAGAAGATGCCAGACCCCATCAGGGCGTTGAATTCCGCGGAGGCCAGCACCGTCTGCACTTGATCGGCCACGTTCATCAGTTGGGGCAGACGCTCCGTGAGCAGGGGCAGGGCTTCGGCCACCTGCGGGAGGGTTTGGCCCAGTTGCGGGAGGGCTTGCAGGGAGGCGTTGAGGTCAAACCCGGCGGCCTGGGTCCCCGTGCGAACGTCATGCACGCTTTTGGCGACGTTTTCGATGATGGTGTCACTGCGCCGCAAAAACCCGTCGAGGGCGGTGATCGTGAGGGCGATCACGTCCATTTTGTCGAGCAAGGTGTTCAGGGCGGCGGCGGTGGCGGGGTCTTTGAGCCGTTCGCTCAGTTCGAGGAGTTGGGGCAGGGTCTGGGTCAGGCGGGGAAGCGCCTCGATCAGTTCGGGCATGGACGTGGAGAGCGCCGAAATCGCCTTCTCCGAGTCGATGTTTCTGAGGGGGGCGTTGTCCCGAACATCGCGCACACTGCTGGCAACGTTCTCGATGATCGTGTCACTGCGCCGCAAAAACCCGTCCACAGAGTTGACGGTCAGGGCAATGACATCGAGCCGGTCGAGAATTTGCAGGAGCAGGTCCGCAGTGCCGGGTTCGTTAAGCTTTTGTCGTAGGCGAACTTCTGCGTTGGATGTGTTTACTCCATTTTCGATCATGCAGCCTCCTGTTGTGGGATTCCAACTCTCCGCTCCTGCTGGATTGCCAAATCCAGCAGGTAGGGGGCGGATTTGGCAATCCGCCGCGCGCGGGTGGATTATTGAATCAGCTTTTTACTTGTTCCGAGTTTCTTCTATTCATCAGAAAATCCAGCCAGGCATCCATGCCATAGCCTTTTTTGGCGGAAACTTCAAGGATAGGGACGCCCGGCGCGACGGCGTGGATGCTGGCATAGGCCGCGTCCCGGTCAAATTCCACGGCCTCGGCGAGGTCAATTTTGGTGATGACCACGAGGTCGGCGCTGTTGAACATGGGGGGATACTTTTGCGGTTTGTCTTCCCCCTCAGTGACGGAGAGCATGACGACGCGTAGGTCTTCCCCCAGGTCGTAGTTGGACGGGCAGACGAGGTTGCCCACGTTTTCGATGAACAGGTATTCCAGCGCGGACAGGTCCCACCCTTCGAGGTGGGCGGAGATCATGTCCGCTTCGAGATGGCAATTTCCGGCGGTGACGATTTGTCGGACGGGCGCACCACTGCGGGAGAGCCGCACCGCGTCGTTTTCGGTGGCGAGGTCGCCCACCAGGGCGGCAACTTTATGTTGTTTTTCGTGGAGGAGGGTGAGGGTTTTTTCTAAAAAGGCGGTTTTCCCACTGCCGGGGCTGGAAACGAGGTTGGAGACAAACACGCCTGCTGTCTGAAACCGTTGGCGCAACGCGGCGGCCAACTGGTCATTTTTGTTCAGGACGTGCTGGTGTATCTCAAGCAGGCGGGTCATTGGGATACTCCAGCGCTGTGAGTTGAATTTCCCGGCCCTGGAGGATGTCGGGGGTCGGGGTGCCGCAGACGGGGCATCGAAAGAGTTGGATGCCGGGAAGCGGTTGGTTGGTCTGGCAGGTGGGGCAGAAAACGATCACGGGAAGTTCTTCGATCTCCAAACGGGACCCCGCGAGGGGCGTGCCTTCGCAGGCGATTTCGTAAGAGAAAAGCAGGGCGTCTTTGACAACGCCAGAGAGCAAACCCAATTGCAGGTGGACGGCTTCGACCTGGGTGACGCCTGCCTGTTGGGCCGCGCGGGTGGCCGTTTCAACCAGGGAATAGGCAATCGAAAGCTCGTGCATGAAAAAATGGGTCTCAGTTGCGAAAAAAAGGGGATTACCGCAAGGCTTGCGGCAACGTGCTAATTTTAGGAATTTTGGGGGAGCGGGACAATAGCAGGATTTATGTATTTTCCCCCGGGTTGTAAGACACGGACGAGTGCGGATTTTTTGGGTAATCTTCGGTATGACGGTGGTAGCACCCTGAGCGGAGGCTTTGCGTAGTCGAAGGGTGCGGGGCGCGCGGCGTATCCCGCATCCTTCGACTACGCTGGACCTGAGTTCTTTCAGCCTGTGAGGAGTTCCCCGCTCCGCTCAGGATGCTATCGTATCAATGTGCTTATGCAAGGGGCTTAAAACTTCGGCGGATTCTTCAAAATCACCAACCCCTGTTGAACGGCCATGCGGATCAATTCCATCTGATTGTGCGCGTTCGTCTTTTGAAAAATATTGGCCCGGTGACGGTTCGCTGTGTGCGGGCTGATGGACATGAGTTCGGCGATTTGATTGGTCGTGTAGCCCTCCGCGATGAGTTGCAGGACTTCGCGCTCGCGAGTGGTCAGGATTTGGGCCAGGGACCCCGCGTGGGTTTCGACCAGCGATGGGTCAATCACCACGCCGAAATACGGGCGGCCTTGCCGGATCACGTCCAACGCCTCGAACAGAACATCATCCATCGCCTGTTTGAGAATGAACCCGTTCGCCCCGCCCTGCATCGCCTGGACGACAAATTCCTCGTCATCGTACATCGAAAGCACCAAAATTTTGAGCGTAGTGTCCGTCTGCCGGATGCGGCGGATGGCCTCCAACCCGTTGAGCCGGGGCATCGAAAGGTCAATGATCAGGATGTCTGCCGAGGTTTGGGTGGCGCATTGAACCGCTTCTTCCCCGTTGCTGGCCTCGCCCACCACGCGGTAGTGCCCGTTTGTGTGCAATAACGCCGCCAACCCCCGCCGGACAACGTGATGATCGTCTGCCAAAATGACGGAAAATCGATCAGGCATGGGACCCTGCTTGCGTTGGGATGACGATGGTCAACACCGTGCCCGCGCCGGGGGCGGATTCGATCAGCAGTTCCCCGCCCACCATTTTGGCGCGCTCCTGCATCCCCACCAACCCCAGACCGGGCGCCGGGGGCCGGTGCGGGTCGAACCCCTGCCCATCATCGCGGATGGACAGTTGGACAAAATTCGGTTGGGTCGCGAGGGCAATCCACACCTGACGGGCTTGTGCGTGGCGGGCGACGTTGGTGAGCGCTTCCTGCACGATGCGGTAGCAGACCGTTTCGGCCTCCTGCGGGAGACGGGTGCCCAGGTCGAACGTTTCAAAATGCGTTTGCAGGTTCGTCCGTTTGCGGAAGTCGTTCACGCATTGGTTGAGCGCGATTTCCAGCCCCAACTCGTCCAAAATCGGCGGGCGGAGGGCTTGTGCGATGGATTTCAGTTGGGTGGTGGAGTGGTTCAACTGCTGGCGGAGCAGGTCCACTTCCTCGCGCAGGCCGGGAATTTCCGGAGGGATTTTGTGCGCCAACACTTGCAGGCCGAGTTTGATGCCAACAAGCGCCTGCCCGGTTTCGTCGTGCAGTTCCCGCGCAATCCGGCGGCGTTCCTCTTCGAGCAGGGTGATCTGCTGAGCGGAGAGTGCTTGAAGTTGGGCACGTTGCGCTTCCAATTCCTGCATCAACCGGGCGTTGCGGATAGCCACCGCTGTCGAGTTCGCTAGTGACTCCATAAACGACACATCCGACCAGGTGAACGGCTCGCGCCCGTCCTGTTTGTTGTGCAATTCCACAAACCCCAACACCTCTTCCCCTGCGGCGATGATCGGCACGCACAAGGCGGTTTTGACGCCAAACTGCTCGATGAACGGGGGATACGCCAGTTCGTGCGCGGGGTATTCGTTTGTGAAATACGGCCATTGATTGCTGAACACCCACCCCGGCAGGCCCGCGTCCCGCGCCCATTCGGCCTGAAAATCGTGCCACTGCCCCCGGAACCAATACCCCCGCGCTTGCAGGGTCTGTTCCCCCACCAATCCCGCCAGCCCGGCATCCACCCCCAAAAAGCCCGCCGCGTGTTCGACGAGCCGGTGAATGAGCGTTTCCGGGTGCAGGGATTCGTTCAACACGGTGCTAAAGCTCAAAATATTTTGAAACGAACTCGTCCATTGGTGAATGCTCCCCAGCAGTTTCGCTCGCTCGATCCCCGCGGCGGCAATGAGCGCGACGGTTTCGGCCAGGTGCAGATCGTTTTCGTCGAACAGCGCATTTTCGCGGGCGCGGTGAAATTCCATCACCCCCAACACATGCAATTGGTGATTGAGAATGGGAACCGCCATCACCCCCCGCGGGTCGAACCGCCCCGCAAATTCCGCGGACACCGACGGGGCGACCGCGTCCTGACTCCGGTACGGGCGCAGGTGCGACATCACCCACCCGGCGATGCCCTCCCCCGGCTTCAACGCGAATTCGGCGGGGTGAAAGGTTTCGGCCTCGTACACCTCTTTCATCACGATCTGGTTATCGTGCGCCAACCCGATCAGGGTTTGATCCGCGCAAAACAGTTCGGCGGTTTTTTCCGCGAGGCGTTTGGTCAGCTCGCCCATGTCAGGTTCGTTGACTACGAGTTGGGCGACGGCGCGGAGTTGGGCAATTTCCCAGGCGAGGCGTTCTTGGCGTAGGGGGGGTGAGGTTATGGGATTGGACAATTTGGGAGTCTCAAAGGAGGTGAATGGGATACGGCATTATACCCAAACCCAATGTTTAGACGCCGGGTTTTATTCACGGACTCTAGCCCCTATTAGGGATGAAACCCAAATGCTAAAAATATGCTATTATTTATGCGCCTTCGAGCCTGTTGAGGAATTTCTCTGAATGAAAATTTATAGGTTCGAAGCGAAAAATCTAAACAAGCGGGACGCGGTGAACGCTTCTCTCGCCTCACGTAGATTCTCTGCATATCCTTTTGGCAGAAAATCGTTTGAAACCCTTTAAAGGAGACCCCAACGAAACGTATTTCCCATTATCCCCCACCCCCCCAACGCCAATTTGGCAAGTCAATTTTTATTTAAGAATTAGGAGATCGTAATGAAACTTTCATGGAAAAAATTAGCAATCTTTGCTGTATTGCTAATTGCTGTGTTGTTCTTATTGGATGCGCGTGTGAATGCAACGGCTTCCAGTAACACCCAAGATAAGACCAATTTCATTGTTAGTGAACCGGTAACGCCTGCCCTTAGCATTGCGGTGCGTGATTTACCGGCACAAGACGAGTCCACTCGCCTTAACCGCGAAATCAACCCCCTCAAATGGATGGGAGACGGCATTGGCGTCGAAGGCCTATCCAGTGGGCTTGACGCGTTAGCCGCCGATGGCGTGAATAGCGGCGACACCCCCAGTCCCCTGTTTACTTTTGAAGCCCAGGGCAATTTCAATCAATATACCCCTCCAGATACCGATGGAGATGTTGGCCCCAATCATTACATCCAGATGGTCAACGTTTCATTCGCCATCTATGACAAATCTGGCAATCTCCTTTCAGGCCCAACCCCGTTCAACGATCTCTTTAATGGGGCTGGTGGCAACTGTGAAGCCGATAACAGTGGCGATCCCATCGTATTGTACGACGAACTCGCCGACCGTTGGATCCTCACCCAGTTTGCTGTCAATTCTGGACAGGATATGTGTTATGCGGTTTCGCAAACGGGCGATCCCCTCGGGTCTTATTATTTGTATGAATTCGGCCCCCTGCCCGATTTTCCCGACTACCCCAAAATTGGCGTATGGCCGGATGCCTATTACATGGGCACCAACTCTGGCTTCCCTAATGCCTACTATGCCTACGCCTTTGACCGGGTGAAAATGCTCGCCGGGCAACCCGCCACCTATCAAGCGTTTGGCGGCTACCCCAACTTCATGATGCCCGCCGACGTGGATGGCACCACCCCTCCGCCCGCCGGAACCCCTGGTAAGTTCTACACCATGCTGGATGCTGGCTATCCCAATCATCCCGCCGGCGTTGATCGAATCACCTTCTACGAATTTGACGTGGACTGGACCACCCCCGGCAACACCACCTTTACCCTGGATCAGGAATACCCCATTGCCGCCTACAACTACACCGTCTGTGGTTTCTTTGTTCAGAACTGTATTCCTCAACCCGGCACCGGCCAAACCATCGACTCCCTGTCCTACTGGCCGATGTTCCGCCTGGCTTACCGTAACCTGGGAAGCTATGAAGCGATGGTTGGGAACTTCACCGTCGATCTCGACAACACCAACAAAGCCGCTATCCGCTGGTTTGAAATGCGCGACGAAGGCGCAGGTTGGAACCTCTACCAGGAAGGTACCTATGCCCCGAACAGCGACCACCGCTGGATGGGGAGTATCGCCATGGATGGTTCTGGCAATATTGCCCTCGGTTACAGCGTCAGCAGTACCACAACCGCCCCTTCGATTCGGTATGCAACCCGCCTCCGCACCGATCCCCTCGGCACACTCCAGGCCGAAGCGACTGGCCTTGCGAGCACCGGCGTTCAAACTGGGGTGGTCCGCTGGGGCGATTACAGCGCCATGAGCGTTGATCCCGCAGATAGCTGTACCTTCTGGTACACCACCGAATACCATGAAACCAGCGACACCGGGTTCAGTTGGAATACTCGTGTCATCGTCTTCAAACTTCCCGAATGTACCGGCGCGTTAGGCCCTGACTTTACCCTCACGGTTACCCCCGACACCCAGGCCGTTTGTGCCCCCGATGACGCAGTGTTCAATGTGACGGTCGGTCAGGTTCAAGGGTACACCGATCCGGTCACCCTGTCCGCGATTGGCAACCCCGCCGGCACAACCGCCGTTTTCTCTACCAACCCTGTTGTCCCGCCCGGAACCAGTGACCTCACCATTGGGAATACCGGTTCAGCCACGGCTGGCAATTACAGCATCGATGTCGTGGGCGTTGCCGCGACCAGCACCCATACCTCCACCGTTACGCTGGACTTGTACACTGCCGCACCTGGCGCTCCCACCCTCACGAGTCCTGCAAATGGCGCGACCGATGTACCGTTAGCCCCCACCTTCCAGTGGGACGCCGTGGCCCAAGCCGCATCCTACTACATCGAAATCGCCACGGATTCTGGCTTCACCAACATCGTGGATAGCGCCACCGTTGCGACCAATAGCTACACCCCCGGAATTGCTCTTTCTAGTAGCACGATCTACTATTGGCGTGTGACGGCCAGCAATGCCTGTGGAGACAGCGCCACTTCATCCACCTTCTCCTTTGTTACGTTAGCCTTGCTCTGCCGTACCCCGAACCTGGGCATTGTAGACAATACAACGGTTTCCGATACGTTTGTCGTTGGCAATAACGGCACCTTGCTTGACCTGAATGTGTCGATCAATGCCTCTCACACCTGGGTCGGCGACACAACCTTCGAACTGACCCATCAGGACACAGGCACTAGTGTGACGATGATTGACCGACCAGGCTATTCCGGTACGGGCTTCGGCTGTTCTAACAACAACATTGATGTTGTACTCGACGACGAAGGGGTAGATGGCCCCGTTGAAAATCAATGCGCCACTGACCCCGCCCTCTTCGGCAACCCCACCCCCAACAACCCCCTTAGCGCCTTTGACGGTGAAGACCTCGCCGGTACCTGGATCATTAGCGTTACCGATAGCGCCGGCGGCGACACCGGCACCCTTGCCGAGTGGTGTCTGGAACCCGCCGTGGACAACCCCACCAACGGAAGCCTTTCCGGTACTGTCACCGATGATGATACGGGCGATCCCATTGTGGGCGCCACTGTCACCGCTGTGGGTCCAGAAACAGACACCACCACCACAGATGGAAGTGGTTTCTACACCCTGAGCCTCGTGGCCGGTGACTACGATGTAACAGCCTCCGCGACCGATTTCATCACTGAAACTATGACCGCTGTTACCGTCATTACAGGCGTTAATACCATTCAAAACTTTGCGCTCGTGCCTCTGATCCCAGAAATCATGGTATCCCCGGATAGCTATGACCTGACTTACGGCGTTGATACCGTAGTCACGGAAAGTTTGACGATCAGCAACGTAGGAAATGATCCCCTGGATTGGACCATCGAAGAAGATGCCCTTCCGACAGTTCTCTACTCCACCGTCACACTTCCGAGCGCCCCAGTGGGCACCGTAACCTTTGGCGATGGCCCCTTTACCTTCTCGCCTCTCGGCACTGGGAAAGGCGAAACCGTCCAGCACACCCTCAATGCCCCCGAAGGGTTGACCACCATCACCCATTCGGCCACCCAAAACATCACTGCCCTGAATTCCGTCTCCTGTAATGCGGGCGGACTCCACACCGATAACAGCTACCTGCGCCACTTCACCCTGGCTGATTTCGGTATCACCGATTCCTTCGATGTGACCGAAGTCTCCTTTGGCGTGGAACAGGCCACGGGCGCGACCGGGGACCA
>JABWBV010000450.1 GCA_013359445.1 Anaerolineales bacterium
CAGAATCCTCAAGAATGCCGTTCACGTAGAACCGCTGCCGTACGCCGTCGTACGTCATGGCGAGATGGGTCCAGACACCGTACTCCACCGTCGGTCCCGTCAGTCCGCTCCATTGTGTCCATTCGCTCGCCCACCCCTGCCACCGTTCGTTGTCGCCGGCGTAGAAGTTCACGCCGTACACATGGCTGCCGTCGTAGTACCGGGCGCAGAGCGGCGTACGGAAGGTCCCCTCGGACCCGTCCACACGGGCCCACAGTTCGTACGTCCACTGCGCGGGATTGTGTGCGGCGGCGTACGCCACCTGGAAATAGTCGTCGGCGCCGTCCAGCGCCGCGGAACCGGGGGTGAGGGCGGTGAAATAGTCGATCCGAAACGACCGCTCGCTGTTCTCCACATACCCGGCGGAGGTGAAGGCAGAACTGGCGAACGAGACGTTCAGGTCCGTGACGCTGTTCCCGGCGGCATGTGCGGCTGCCGCGCCGGTCACCGACACCGTGGCCTGCGTGGAGGACCGGAGCACGACCGTAACGCTGAAACCGGCCGGAACGTTCGTGACAGTGACCTTGCTGTTACCGACGAAATCTTCGCCGGTCACCCCGTCGAACGTGTCGTGGACGAGCGTGACGGTTACCGAATCGCCCGGGTTGATGGAACCGTCGTTCATGACGGATTCCTGGAACGCCGTCCCGCTGTACGACAGCACCGGTTTGTCGAACAGCAGCTGAAGGTCGCCCCGGGTCGATGAAGAGACGGATGCCGCATCGCCCCCCGTGAACGCCGAATTTTGGAACGCGAACGTGAGCGTATACAGGTCGTTCGCGGAAGTGTGGAGGACCGCGTTCCCCGTGAACGACACCGTGAGCGTCGTGGCCGAGGTGCGCACGATGGAGACGCCCAGGTTCATGGGAAGGTTCGTGACGACCACATGCCCCAGTCCGACGAACTCGTCGCCGTTCGTGCCGGTGAAGGTCTCACCGTTATAGAGCGTGATGACGGCGGTGGTGCCGATGGAGCCGTTGTTCAGCGCCCTTGCCAGTGCCCGCCCGGATGTCAACCTGGTTTACCGCCTGAACGCAGACGGGATCATGCGCTACCACTATCCAGTTGAAGGGGTGGAAAGCACCGTCGGGACAGATTTCTCGTTTCGGGATTATTTTCAAAGTGCATTGACTGCCGAAGGGCCAGTGGTTTCCCTCGGCAGGATTTCCCCCACCACCAACCAACCCGTTGCTACGGCAGTGATGCCTTTGCGGGACGAGCAGGGGCGTTTTCTGGGCCTGGTCGGCACGAACATCAAACTCGAATTTCTCAGCATCGCCCTCGCCAACATCACTGCGGAAAGCCAGGCAACCAGCGGGTTCCAGATTTTCATCGTCGATGCGGGCGGACAGGTGATCGCCCACCCCGATCCGAGCTTGCTTCTCGTTGATGCCCAGCAAACCATGCCAGGGATCGCCGCCTCGGTGCTGGCCGGGGAGTCGGGCAACGTCATCCGCGCGGATTTGTCCGGGGAGGAGACGCTCTTCAGTTATGAACCCGTGACCCGCGTGGGATGGGGGGTGATCGTGACCCGGCCTACCGCGACGGCGTTTGCCTCGTCACGGGCGTTTGCGCAGGCAACGGGACTGGCGATTGGCATCTTTTTGCTGGGGGGGGTTGTATTCTGGCTGGTCCTTTCTCGCGATGTCATCCGTCCCCTGGAACGTCTGGCCGCCTACAGCCAATCTTTTGGGCAGGAACAACTGGGGCTGAAATGGCAAAACGAAGTCATCGCCGCGCTCAGTGAACGCTCCGATCAGGTCGGCCACCTGACCCGCAGTCTGACCTGGATGCAACAAGCCATCGAGGCGCGGCTGAACGAACTCTCCACCCTGCTCCAGACCAGCGCGGCGGTTGTGTCTACCCTGGATTCACATATCGTCCTGGAACGCATTCTGGAGCAGGTCGAACACCTGATGGGGATCGAACGGTGTGCCATCCTCGCCCTGGATGAAAAACAGGGCATCTTCCGGGTCCAGGCCAGCCGGGGTCTCTCCCAACGCTATGCCGAACAGGTCAGCATTGACCCATCCGAGCCGCGATCGATCACCCTGCGGGCCATCCACACCGGCCACCCCATCCAGGTCAGCGACACCGAAGAGAATCCGGGCTACGCCACCCTTCGCCCCCGCGCCCGCGCCGAAGGCTACCGCTCCCTCCTCGCCGTCCCCCTCAACACCCAACACGCCCCGCCCTCCGCCTTGCTGGTGTACTACCCTCACCCGCACGTTTTCACCCATCAGGAAATCAGCCTGTTGAGCAACTTTGCCAACCACGCGGCCATGGCCATCGAAAACGCCACCCTTTTTGCTCGCAGTGATACACAACTTCAGGAACAAACCCGCCGCCTCGAAGCCCTCGTCGAGTCCATGCGCGACGGGCTGATTCTCGAAGACCTCAACGGCAACATCCTGTACGCGAACCGCCGTATCCTTGAATTGACCGGCCTCCGGGCAGAAGAACTCACCCTCCTCAAAGGGACGCAAGCCCTCGACCGCATCCTGACCCAGGCCAAGGACGAAGAAAAAACCCGTCAAGCCGTTGAGACCATGCTCAACACCGGAGGACAAATCCGCCGCGTGGAAATGGTCATCCTCTACGCAGACCGGATGGTGGACATTCGCCTGCAAGCCTTCGATGTGACCGACGCCTCCAACCTGCGCATTGGCCGGGGCATGATTTTACGAGACATCAGCCGGAGCCGCCAACTTGACCGGATGAAGTCCAGCCTGATTTCCACCGTCTCCCACGAACTCCGCACCCCTCTCGCGGCCATCAAAGGCTATGCCTCCACCCTCCTCGCCGACGATGTCGAATGGGATTTGGCCAGCCAGCGGGAATTTCTCGAAATCATCTCTGCCGAAGCCGATAACCTCAACGAACTCGTCAACGACCTGCTCGACATGTCCCGGATTGAGGCCGGAAATCTCTCCGTCTCCCGCGTGGTCTGTGAACTGACCGAACTGGTCTCAATCGCGGCGCAACGTTCCGATCCCCCGCCCGGTGCGCGGTTACAGGTCTCGATCCCGGAGGACCTCCCCGCGCTGTACGTCGACCCCCGCCGGATCACGACCGTGTTGCGTAACCTGATCGAAAACGCCGCCCGGTACACGCCCGAACACGGTTCCATCCGCCTGACCGCCACGCCCGAAAACGAGGAGTTGATCATCCGTATTTCTGACGAAGGACCAGGCATTCCTACCGAACATATGCAACACATCTTCGAAAGTTTCTACCGTGTGGACACCGGTCTCACCCGCACACCCGGCGCGGGGTTAGGTCTGGCCATCTGCCAGGGCTTTATCCACGCCCACGGAGGCCGCATCTGGCTCGAACCGCGGGAGAAAGGAACCAGTATTGCCTTCTCGTTGCCAATTTCCTTCAGTGAGAGTATTACTCCATCAGAAAATGGTGCACAGATCACCCAGATGGAAACAGAAAAGCTTGAAAAAACTTAGAAAGTCTCCTTCCAAAGTTTTCAATCTGCCAAAGCCCTAAAATCCGCATACAAACCACATGACCCGCCAAACCATTCTTGTCGTTGATGATGAAAAATCCCTGCGTGACTTCGTGCGCCGGAACCTGGACGTGCGCGGGTTCAACGTGCTGACCGCCGCGAACGGGTTGGAAGCCCTTGCCCATTTCACTACCCAGTCCGTTGATCTGGTCATCCTGGATTTGATGATGCCTCACATGGACGGCCTCGAAACCATCCGCCGGGTGCGTAAACAATCGCTCGTCCCGGTCATTGTCCTGTCCGCGATGGGCGAAGAGAGCGACAAGGTTCAGGCGTTGAATCTGGGCGCGGACGATTATCTGACCAAACCGTTTGGCGTCCCGGAGTTGATGGCGCGGGTTCAGGCCGTCCTGCGCCGTTCCAACTGGCAGGAAATCCCCGAACCCGAAGAAACCCGTTTCGTCCGCGGAGAATTTGCCGTTGACGCCGAACAACATACCATCGCTTTGCGGGGAAAATCCCTGGACCTAACCCCGACAGAGTTTAACTTACTGGTGTTTTTGCTGGAAAATGCGGGAAAGGTACTCCCGCACAAGACCATCCTGCAACATGTGTGGGGGAGGGAATACGGTCAGGAGGCGGAGTACCTGCGGGTGTATATGGGGAAGTTAAGACAGAAGATTGAGGTCGATCCGGGGAAACCGGAGTTTTTGTTGACGGAGAGAGGGGTGGGATATCGGTTTGAGGTGGGATCGTAATTTTTTTTATACAATTTTTATAAACCTCATTAACAATTTATTTAAAATTTACGCTCCTCCTGTAAAGTAAATGAATAGGCCCTTGTAAAGGCCCCCTACAAAGGCCATTGCCTACTCCATCCTATTCTCTACCCTTTCGGAGGACTACTGTCATGAAACGTATCTTTTCAACACTCTTGCTCTTGCTCGTCATCGTTTCGCTGGTGCTCTCTGCATGCACCCCCGCCCAACCGGCCGCGGATCAAACCGGTGGTGAAGAACAAACCAGTGGAGAGGAAACCACCGGTGAAGAAATGGAAATGAAGGAAGTGACCCTCACCATCGGGTTCACCGCCTCCACATCCGGCAAGTACAACGTCGAATCCACCCGCCAGATCAATGGCCTGAACCTGTGGATGAACCAGGTCAATGATGCGGGCGGCATCCATCTCGAGGATGGCACAGTCGTCAAATTCACCTCAAAATTCTACGATGATGAATCCACCGCCGAACGAGTCCAGGAACTCTACACCCGCCTCGCCACCGAAGACAACGCCGACTTCCTGATCAGCCCCTACTCCAGCGGCCTGACCGACGCCTCCGCCGTAATCGCCGAACAATACGGCAAAGTGATGATCACCACCGGCGCGGCCTCGGACAGCACCTATCAAAAAGGGTATACGCTCGTCTACCAGACCTACACCCCCGCCAGCCGCTACCTGACCGGCGCACTTGACCTGCTCGCCGCCACCGATAGCTCCGTCAAGAAAATCGCCATCGTCCACGAGACCGACAAATTCTCTACCGATGTCGCCACCGCCCTCAACGCCTATGCCGAATCGCTCGGCTACGAAGTCGTCCTGTTCGAAGGCTACGCCAGCGAAACCACCGACTTCGCCCCCTTCATCAACAAAATCCAGGAAGCCGCACCCGACGCCATCTTCGGTGGTGGGCACTTCCAGGACGGCTCCACCTTCGCCAAACAACTGGCGGAAAAAGAAGTCCCGGTCAAATTCGTCGCCCTGCTCGTTGCCCCGCCGGAACCCACCTTCGCCGAACTGGGTGACGCCGCCCTGGGCATCGTCGGTCCCAGTCAATGGGAACCCCTCGCCAACTTCAATGCGGATGCCGCGGCATCCACCGGAATGTCCTTCTTTGGCCCCTCCAGCAAGGAATTCGCCGATATGTACATGAAAGCCTACAGTGAGGAACCATCCTACCATGCGGCGGGCGGATTTGTTGCAGGACTCCTGCTCCAGAAAGCGATTGAAGATGCCCAGTCGACCGACCCTGCCGTTGTCAAAACCGCGCTCGATGCGATTGATGTCATCACGTTCTTCGGTCACATGAAATTCGACACCACCGCCGAAAATCACGGTCTGCAAATCGGCCACTCGATGGTCTACATTCAATGGCAAGGAGAAGGAACCGGGGCGGAAGCCCTGGCGAAACAAGTCGTCTGGCCCGCCGAAGGTGCCTCTGCCGAAACACTATTCCCCATCCCCTAACCCTGATCTTCCAAATCCTCAGAGGGGCGCAGAAATCTGCGCCCCTCTCTTTTTGAAATTATTGATCATCCACAAAATTCACGAAGGAACACCAAGATAAGGATTAGTGGTTCGAGTGTCCTTGGTGGATCAAATTCAGGAGAGCAATATGGATATCTTCGCATTCCTCGTAGATGGGCTATTGATAGGGTTCGTCTACGGTATCGCCGCCATGGGGTTGACGCTGATTTGGGGCGTGATGAACGTCATCAACCTGTCACACGGCCCCATCATCGCCCTCGGGATGTTCGGCGTTTACTTCATCTTTTCAGGGCTGGGGCTGAACCCATACCTGGCGCTGATCCTGGTCGCTGGCGTTGGGCTGTTGTTCGGGATGCTAGTGTACGGGGTCGCCATCTCCCGTGTG